>NZ_JBARYM010000694.1:0-7271 GCF_049647865.1 Tunicatimonas sp.
GGTTGTAGAATCTCTAAAGTACAATTTCTAGCGGCAAATAGAAATTTGCTGTACTTCAGAAGAAAGATAGGCCTCCACAGTTTAACAGATCATTTGTTATCTGAAATGCTATAACCCTGCCTTAAAATCACTAATATGGATTGTAATATAAAACGCTCTACAGTATCAAAAGTCAAACTTTTTGATCTCGAAGAAATTTACATTAACCAAATATAGCGTCACTAAATTATAATGAGCTAATAGGTAGTCTTTAGCGGAAGATAAAGCTTCGGTTTTTTCCGACTCATCAAGATGGGTGTGAAAGCTAATGACAGTAACTTTTTCACCTTCCAGCAGTACACGATCGAGTACTGCCGTGCGGTAGGGTTTAATTAGTAGGGGACGTTGCACGAGTATATTTAGGTGCGGTTGGTACCAATCAGTTGCTTCTTCTTTCTGTAAAAAAGAACGTGCTTGTTCCAAAAGGACTGTTCTCTCTTGAGTGGTAAGCCCGCGCTCAAAAGCAATTTTTTCTACTTGATTTTCCAGTTGATCTGAGGATCGCAACTGAATGAGCAATTGTTGCATTAGAGCTACATTACTGACTGCTCCCACTTTCGTAGTAAAAAAACCTTGCGAAAGGGGACGCACACTCAAACGGTTCCTCCACCGCACTGAAGGATAACTCAATAATTCCGCGCTAGGTATGCCGGTGTCTGGTATCCGGTGCTGAGCTTCTGGCCTTCGGTTCCCCACTTCGTAGTATTGCCCCATTTCGTCCCAGCCTGCTAAAGAGTCAGATTGTTCTAATTTGGGTAAGATTTTACGAAGCAAGTTGGCTATTCCGTCCACCAGAAAACTACCGTCACGTTTGGCAATGGGTCGAGCAAAAGCGTACATACCCTCTTCCGCGCGAGTGAATGCTACGTAAAGCAGGTTCAGATGATCCATATGAATCCGAATTTTCTCTTCGTAGTAGTCTTGCCTGAAAACAGTTTGGGTAAGCTGAGCGGTGTATTTCATTGGCACCAGTCCGGCATTGGCTAAGTTAGATTCCTGCGGGTGCGTCCAGAGAATATTGGTGGTGAACGATTGATGATCCAGCGACCAATCGCAAAATGGCAAAATTACAATTTTGAACTGTAAGCCTTTGGCTTTATGAATAGTCATTACCCGCATAGCATCGGTTTCCTCAGAAACCTGAGCCGAACTGTTAGCACCACGATCGTCCCACCAAAATAAAAAAGATCGTAAATCTCCCTGTTCGGTCAGCGAATACTGTAACACTGCATCCTGAAAGGCTTGCAGATAAGCTTTTTCGTGGTACTGTCCCAAATCAAAAATTAGTACCAGATTTTCTACTAACTCATAAATGGGTAGTTTATTAAGATAAGCGTAATATGTCTTAAAGTCGGGCGGCAATTGTTGAAAAAATTCGGTTAAATCTTCTTCGTTGTTACGGTTGCTAAAGATTGGGTGTAGCTTATCTGAACTAACTTGATGAGTAGTAATTAGATGATACTTATAAAGTATGCTGCTGCGTACAATTTGATCGTAAGTGTTATCTAAAAAACGCATCAGTTCTACCAGCAGACTAACTGTCAGCGAAGATGATAACATCAACGATTCGGAGGAAACTACTTCGTAATTGTAATTCGGTTGAGTTTTTCCTTCGTGTTTGAGCTGCATAAACGTATCTACCACCGCCTGTCCATCTCGCTTATTCCGCACCAAGAAAGCAATATCGCGAGCGGCGTAACCTTCCGATTGCAATTCTTCAATCATTTTCGGCAATCGGGAGCGAACGTGGCTACGCCAATCGGTAGGTTCACCCTCTTCATTAATGCATTGGTCTTCTTCCAGCAATTCAATTTTTACGTGGCCGTGCCATTTGTCTGCTTGGTTATAGGTATTAGGAAGCTTCTGGGCCACATCTTGATAAGCTTCCTGCAATACCGAGGCTTGCTGCAGTAGCTGCTGTTGCAACTGTTCGTCTGCCAAGTCGCTCGTTACCTCAGTAGTTATGTAGTGGAATAATTCCTGGGCAGCCATCTGAAATAAAGCATTATTAAACTCTAGCACATTTTTGCGACTTCGGAAATTATGGTCGAGCTGCCGAATTTCTGTGCGCCACTCCTGAATATCTTGCTGAATAGTATTGAGCAAAAGTTGCCAGTCACCGCCGCGCCAGCGGTAAATAGATTGTTTTACGTCGCCTACCACTAAGTTTCGGTTACCAGCGTCCAGACTGTTTTCTACGAGCGGACGAAAATTCATCCACTGTAGCCCCGAAGTATCCTGAAATTCATCAATCAAAAAATGCTGGTAGTAACTACCTATTTTTTCGTAAATGAATGGTGTATCGTCTTTACCGATAATATCCTTGAGAAACGTAGGCGCATCTGAAATCAGCATTAGGTCATTTTCCCGTTTATACTGATCAATCTGTTCTTCCAGATGATGCAAAATTCCGTAGGTGAACATAAATCGCTGCATCTGCACTACTGAATGATACAGCGGTCCGGCCTCTTCGTAGAAGTCCAGTGCTTCTTCCAGGTGGGGGCACATTGCTGCCGCTACTGACAGCAGTTGCTCTCTTCGCGGATCAGTTTTCTTCACCCAGCTCTCCAAGTTTTCCTGAGCCACCAGCACCCGCTTGGTAGGTACATATTGATCTCCTGCAATAATTTTTTCTAAGTAGCCTACTACCCCGCTTTTACCGTAGCTAAAGTCATCTACGGTTACCTGGTGGTTTTCCAATAAAGCCAACGCCCTCTGACCGATGTCAGCCATTTGCTTTTCAAAGGCCAGTTGTAACTCGCGAAGCTGCTTTAGTAGATTTTCAGCGGATTGTGGGGTCAGATTTCCTTTAGTTGCAAAAGCTTTTTCTCGATAGTTCTCCTTGAATAACTCTCGAGCAAGTTCTTTCATTTCTTTCCGGAAGTCCCAACTGCTACCGGACTCAACCTTCTCTTCGGCAAACCGAGTAAGCCAGCGACGAACGCTACGATTTTGCTTTTCGCCTACTGCTTCTAATAGCCGATCAATCACCTCATCTAATACTCTGTTTAAATCAAGCTCAACCGTAAAGCCAGCCTGTAATCCCATTTCTCGCGCAAATCCTCGGACTACTTTTTGGAAGAACGCATCGATAGTCATTACCGAAAAGTAGGAATAGCCATGCAGTAAATACTGAAGCGTCTGCTCAGCCTTCAGGGATAGTTCTACCTCCGAAAGCTTAAGCTCCTGAGCTAACACCGCTCGCAGTGCACTTTCGTCGGCTTTCGCTACTTGGTGCAAGTACTGCAACACCCGGCCTTTCATTTCCTGGGTAGCTTTATTAGTAAACGTAACCGCCAGAATAGTCCGATAGGCGTTGGGCTGACGTAATGCTAGCTTTAAGTATTCTAAGGCCAGTGTATAAGTTTTGCCCGAACCAGCCGAAGAACGATAGATGATAAAGGGTTTTTCCACGCTTTTAAGATAACAGATAATGACCAAAAAATAATGGTTAATGCTTCACCATTCGTTAATTAGTTACCTCCTCTGAAATATTTTTACTTACTTCGGTGTTAGCTCTAAAATCCCCTAACAACAACATGCGCCTGTATTTATTGCTACTCTTCTTACTTGTCGTCCAAACAGCCTGTCAATCCGACGACTCGCTATTCAAACTGCGATCTTCTATTGAGACGGGAATAACTTTTAGGAACGATATCGTTGAAAACGATACGCTTAATGTTATTGATTACACCTATATCTACAACGGAGGTGGTGTGGGCGTAGGCGATGTAAACAACGATGGATTAGATGATCTGTTTTTTGCAGGCAATCAAGTATCTAGTCAGCTGTACCTTAATCAGGGTGATTTTTCTTTTTCAAATGTAACCGAAAGTGCGGGAGTTAGTACCGACCGATGGGCTACCGGTGTAGCGATGGTAGATATTAATCATGATGGCTGGTTGGACATATACGTATGTGTGGCAAGCAAGTTCGACTCATTACAAAGCGAAAATTACTTCTTTATTAATCAAGGGGCAGACCAGCCAGGTGGTGAGGTAACGTTTGTTGATCAAGCTAAAGCTTATGGCCTGAATGATTATGGGTATTCTACCCAGGCGGCCTTCCTAGATTACGACCGCGATGGCGACCTGGATATGTACCTGCTTACCAACGCTGTTGAGTCGTTCAGTCAAAATACGGCTCGCTTCAAAAAGACCCAGGGGGAGGGGCCTAGCAACGATAGGCTTTATCGCAACGAAGAAATATCTAAAAATCGTATTCACTCAGAAGCAACTGTACCTGGCTTTAGCAACGTTACGAAGGAAGCTGGTATACTCACTGAAGGCTATGGGCTTGGGGTTGCAATTAATGATATTAATCATGATGGCTGGCCGGATATATACACAGCTAACGATTTTATCACCAACGATCTAATGTGGATTAACAATGGCGATGGCACCTTTACTGACCGAGCTTCAGAGTACCTAAAGCATCAGACCTACAACGGAATGGGTACCGATATAGCTGATTTTAACAATGACAGTAAAGTGGACATTGTCGTGCTAGACATGCTACCCGAAGACAACTTTCGGCAAAAGATGATGTTTAACCAACCCAACGACGACCGCTTCCAGGTTGATCTTCGTTATGGTTACGACCCTCAGTACGTTCGCAATACCCTACAACTTAATAATGGATTCACCCCAGATGGTCAGCCTTCTTTCAGTGAAATCGGGCAGCTGGCCGGAGTATCGAATACCGACTGGAGCTGGAGTGCTCTGTTCGTTGATTTGGATAATGATGGTTACCGCGACTTGCTAATTACTAATGGTTACGCTAAAGATGTTACCGATTTGGACTACGTGAGCTATCGGGCAGCTTCTACCCAATTTGGTACCAAAGCGAGCAAGCGCGAGCGCCTTATTCAGCTTACCAGTTTGCTCAAAGAAGCAAAGATTCACAACTACGCCTTCCGCAACAATGGTGATATTACGTTTACCAATGTATCCAACGAATGGGGAATGACCGTTCCTTCCTTTACCAACGGTACCGTGTTCGCCGACTTAGATAATGATGGCGACTTAGATTTGGTCATGAATAATATAAATGACGAAGCTTTTATTTACGAAAACACTCTAAAGAAGGACTCAACCCGGAACTACCTCCGGATTAATTTATTAGGAGCTGATACCAACCCCTTGGGTTTGCAAGCTACGGTTCATCTTCGCTACGACGGACAGCAACAGTACCACTACCATTCGCTGTACCGAGGGTATAAATCAACCGTAGAAAATACTATTCATTTTGGGTTAGGTAGCTACGCCTCGGTAGATTCGGTGGAGGTTATCTGGCCCGACGGTAAGTATCAGCTACTAACTGATGTACCTACTAACCAGATAATTACTGTGGACTACACTCAAGCTAAGTTAGTTTCCCCTTCACGCGATTCAGTTTCCCCTCCCCCGCTACTGACTAATATTACCGATTCAGTTTCGCTACACTACCGTCACCGGGAGGAAAACTTTGTGGACTTTAAGCATCAGCCTTTACTGCCCCGCCGCTATTCTCAGGATGGCCCTGGTTTGGCCGTAGGCGATATCAACGGCGACCAGCGGGATGATTTCTTCGTGGGGGGAGCGAAGGGACAAGCCGGATACTTTTTCGTTCAGCAATCGGACGGTGACTTTAAAAAGCAAATGCTTTCCGGGGATTCGTTATTTGAAGACATGGGGGCATTACTCTTTGATGCTGACCAAGATGGTGATTCGGATTTGTACGTAGTGAGTGGTGGAAATGAGTTTTACGAAAACCACTCCGGCTACCTTGATCGTTTTTACCGCAATACGGGGGGTGGTCAGTTTGTTCGGGATACCTCTGCCATTCCTTCTATAACTACCAGTGGCTCCTGCGTTAAAGCAAATGATTACGATCAAGACGGTGATTTAGATTTATTTGTGGGTGGTCGGCTACAGCCCAAACAGTATCCTTTACCGTCTTCTAGCTATATCCTGCGGAATGACGGGGGCAAGTTTACCGATATTACTTCGGAAGTGGCTCCCGAGCTGACTGATTTAGGCATGGTAACCGATGCCCTCTGGACAGATTACAATCAAGATGGACAGACAGACCTACTAGTTGTTGGGGAATGGATGCCTATTACCGTATTTCTTAATCAAGCCGGTCAGTTTAAAAATGTGACGGAAGAAGCCAACCTCTCTGCTACCACCGGCTGGTGGAATACGCTAGTTGCTGGTGACTTCGACCTAGACGGTGATCCCGATTTTATGGTAGGCAATTTAGGGCTCAATTCTAAGTATCATGCCACCTCCGATGAACCACTTCGGCTCTACACTAAGGATTTTGACCAGGACGGTCGCATTGATCCGGTGCTTACTTACTATGTTCAAGGTCAGGAATATGTTTCTGCATTTCGAGGTACCCTTTCCAGCCAAATGAATACGATGCGACGGCGGTTTTCTAACTACGAAGCCTACGCTCGGGCTACCTTTGGCGAAGTCTTTACCAAGGAAGAATTAGAGGATGCGTATATTCTACAAGCGGAAAACTTAGCGACGAGCTACCTGGAAAACCGGGGCGATGGCACATTTACCATACGCCCCATGCCTATCATCACGCAAACCGCTCCTATTTATAGTATGGTTAGCCGGGATCTTAACAATGACGGGCATCTTGATGTGCTAATGGTTGGGAACAGCTACGCTACTGAAGTTCATCAGGGCCGCTACGATGCCTTTATCGGACAGGCCTTGCTAGGCGACGGACACGGAAAATTTACTCCGCTTTCGCTAACAGAAAGTGGATTTTACGTGGATACCGATGCTAAAGATCTGATTCAGTTAAATTGGCAAGGTCATTCAGCCTGGGTGGTGGCTAGCAACAACGATAGCCTGCAGTTTTTTTACCAAAAGCCCCTCGTACCAGATGATCGTATGAGTTCTAACAAGCCTTAAATTAAAGTAAAATTTTCACAGATCACCTGACGGTTTACCGACTTCTCAACATGTATCAACTTCACTTGTCGCTAGTAAGATTTGTTTGGATACTCGGATTGGTAATTCTAGCCGTAAGCTGCAACTCCTCTTTAGAAGAACGTAGCCATGCTACCATGCTGCACCTACTACAAGAAACTCCAACCTTAGTAGATAATCCTGAAAATATGTACGCCAATAGTAGCCGGATTCACTACTACGATAGCCTACTTAATTTAGAGCCAGATAACTACGCGTATCAGTATTATCGAGCTCTAGATCTGCTTAGACGAGGTGATT
>NZ_JBARYM010000695.1:0-2010 GCF_049647865.1 Tunicatimonas sp.
GCCCAAAGGTGCTTTGTAGTGGGTGCAATACATTAACTTGGTCGAGAGATACGGTAGAACGAAAGGTCACGTCCAGTTTGCCCGCATCACGGCCCTTTTTGGTCGTAATTACAATAACTCCATTGGCCGCCCGAGAACCCCACAGCGCCGCAGCGGAAGCACCCTTCAAAATTTGTAAGGATTTAATATCTGACGGGTTCATATCGTTCATTCGCGACTGCTGACGAACCCCTCCGGTATTCTCACCGCTGTTACCCGAATCAGCATTGGGAGCTCCCACCGTATTACTGATCGGAATACCATCTACCACAATTAATGGCTGAGACTCGCCGGTGATGGTGTTCTGTCCGCGAATCTGGATATAAGAAGCTGCGCCCGGATCACCCCCAGAACGAGAAATTTGCACTCCGGCTGCTTTCCCGCTTAAGCTGTTAATTAGCGTGTTCTCCCCTGAGCGGGCAATTGATTCGCCTTCTACCTTAGAAAAAGCTAAGCCTCGGCTGTCAGCATCCTCCTCAAAACCTAAAGCAGTGACTACTACTTCGGATAACTGCTTGGTGTCATCGGTAAGTTTTACGTTAATAGTGGACTTATTACCAATGGCTACTTCTTTGGTTACTAAGCCAATAAAGGAAAATACTAACGTTTTAGCGTTTTCACCTACCGATAGTTGGTAGTTTCCATCAATATCGGAAATGGTTCCGTTGGTAGTGCCCTTCACTACTACGTTAACGCCCGGTAGAGGATCATCTCCGTTTACCGAGGTAATTTTACCGCTAATATCTCGGTTTTGTGCCTGAAGCTGGGTACTCATCAGGACAATGCCGCAGCTGAGCAGCAGGAGCAAGAGTTGGTCGCGCCGACCAGCAGGTAATGAAAAATACGTAAAGATGTTTCTCATAGGTAGATTATTTTATAGTGTTATGAAAAAGTTAGAGGAGAGAAATTTGTGGTAAGAGAAGTGATACTGTGATCTGTTGAAGATCGCAACCTACTGAATTTTTTAAAAAAACCAGAATATAAATATGAAAATTATATCGAAGGCAAAATAATAATGGGATTATTTAATAATCAACAATCTTTGACATTTTTGCAAAATATCCTTTCATAAAGTGCATATTTATTTTTTCGATAATGAAGCGGATCAATTGGGTGCTATTTTTCGAAAACTAGTGATGCTGCTGGGTAAAGTTAGAAGAGGGTGAAAAACGATCGAAAGAAAAAAGCGGCGGAGTTTCTTTTTGCTGAGTAATTAATTGAGCAGCTAACTCTCCTAATGCGGGCGCATGTTTGAAGGCGTGTCCAGAGCCTCCTCCGAGTATCCAGGTATTTTTTAGATCGGGATGGCGATCCATAATGAAGTGTTTATCAAAAGTATCAGTATGTTGGCAAACCCGGGATTCTAGTAAGGGCGCATTTTCCATAAACGGAAACCGATACGCGAGTAAAGCTCGGGCTTGTTCAACTTCTTCGGGCTGAACCAACCGGTTATCATGGGTTGGGTCGAATAATTTCGCTTCGGCAGGTGCCCACCCGATCTTAAAGCCGCGGTGGTCATTTCCCGCTACGCCGTAGTGTCGCTCCTTATTAGCTAAGTCCCGGTTCATCCAAGTAGGTAACTGATTTTCTTGGGGAGTGGCTGAATACTGAGGAGGTGAACCAAACATAAACACGGGCTGGCGAGTAACCCGTAGCTTGTCTTGCAGTAAGTCGGGGAAGGTCTGACTTAGCCAAGGACCATTTGCAAACACGTAGTAGTCAGCGGTGAGGGTGGTATTGTCGGCCAACGTTACTTCTTTTAGTTGGCCATTTCGTGTATCATTCGGAAGCACCTGAGTTTGATGAAACTTCCCTCCTTCCCGAATTACCTGTTTGACTACCTGACTACAAGCTTCCCGCGCTAGTACAAAGCCAGCGGATGGATCATACACCGCGTGGTGAAGGTCGTCCGTACGAACTAGCGGAAAACGTTGGCTGACTTCTTCAGGAGATAACCACTCTAATGGCATC
>NZ_JBARYM010000696.1:0-4068 GCF_049647865.1 Tunicatimonas sp.
TCAATACCCGGTTTAAGTTTTAAGCGTAAACGGTTACCATTTAGATTGATCAGCCGAGTACCTCCTTCATAGGCATCTTCCAGAGCAATAGTTACATTAGCTTGAATATCGGCTCCCCTAAAAGCTCCGCTTTCTCTTCCCCTCGGATCACTGGTATGGCCGGGACCTCGTCCAAAAAAACTCTCGAAAAAATCGGAAAAACCACCTCCATCACCGAATAGATCTGAGAAGTCACCATCGTACTGAGTAGTTCTACCTTGTCCGGCGTAAGGATTACCCCCTCGACTAGCGCCTTGCTGGTAATGTTTCCAATTAGCCCCTAATTCATCGTACTGCTTACGCTTCTTCGGGTCTTTCAGTACTTCGTAGGCTTCGGTTATAGACTTAAATTTCTCTTCCTTTGCCTTGTCACCTTTATTTTTATCCGGGTGGTACTTCACCGCCAGCTTTCGGTACTTCTTCTTAATCTCCTCCTGAGAGGCGGTTTTGCTTACTCCTAATACTTTATAGTAGTCTTTGTACTCCATATGCTTTAAGTTATCGCTGTGCGTTTAATACAACGAATACGGTATTAATCACGAAAAATAGGCAGTTAGTGTTGGGTTGAGCAAAAAAAAGGCGGGTAACCGACCCGCCTCTTTACACTATGCTGTATGCTTAACCTATTTCAATAGTACGCGCTGGCTTAGGTTTCACCTCTTCCCGCTTAGGGAGGGTTAAGGTAAGAATACCGGCTTCGTACTTAGCCGCTATTTTATCACCGTCTACAGCATTTTCCGGCAGACGGAAGCTTCGGCTAAAATTGTGGTAACGGAACTCCCGCTTCACAAAGTTGTCATTCCCATCCTTTGTGTTTTCTTCCTTCTCTACTGAAACAGTCAGCACATCTTGGTCTAACTCTACTTTAAAATCGTCTTTCTCAAAACCAGGCACCGCTAGTTCTAGAGCGAAGTGGTCTTCTGTTTCTTTTACATTGGTAGCTGGCAATCGCCTTCCTCGCTGACCACTATTATCAAATAATTGATCAAGCTCTTTAGTTACGAAATCGTCAAAGAACCGAGGAAATGATGTATTATAGCGTATCAAGTTCATAATATATACTATTTTAGTTATTGATTTATTTGATTACGCTTTCCTATAAACAAACAGAATACCAATACCGGAACTTGCAATTTTGGAGCTTATTTAGTGACAAAATGTCTTTTTTTCTGAATTACAGTAAGATTTTAATGTCATAATGACACATATTTTAATAAATATTGATGCTTGTACATTTGTCGGTTTGCATCCTCTGGATCGAGATTGTATCTTTTCCCACCATAAAACTCAACTTGACATTATGCAAACCTCGAATCAGAAAGTATTTCGTAGCCAAACGCTCAATTTCTTATCAACCTATTTCCTGGCATTCTTCCTGATAGCTGCCTGCCAATCAAATCCGGAACAGGCTAGTGAAACTACTATTGAGGGAGCTGAAACCACTCTGGCCACTACTGCCTCATTTGAAGCTTCACCCCAGGCGGTTGAAGAAGTGGAAGTTAATACGCTGGAAATTGGGGCAAAAGCCCCGGACTTCCGTTTGCCAGGGGTGGACAGAAAATACTACGAATTAGCTGATTTTGATGATGCCGAAGTGCTAGCCATTGTTTTTACTTGCAACCACTGCCCTACCGCGCAGGCGTACGAGCAACGAGTGATTGATCTGGCTAATGATTACCAAGACCAGGGTGTAGCTATGGTCGCGATTTCCCCCAACAGTCCTATCTCGTTGCTCTACGGTGAGCTAGGTTATTCTGATCTGGGCGATACCTACGAAGATATGCAAGTACGGGCGGAAGATATGGATTATAACTTCCCGTACCTTTACGACGGCGACGATCACGCCGTATCTATTCAGTACGGACCCGTAGCCACTCCGCATATTTTCATTTTTGATAAAGCCAGAACGCTACAGTACGTGGGCCGGTTAGATAAATCTGAAAAGCCCGGTACCGCTAATGCGGAAGATGCTCGAGTGGCATTAGATGCCATACTCGCTGGGGAAAAAGTAGCGGAAGCCAAAACGAAAACCTTCGGTTGCTCAGTGAAGTGGGCCTGGAAAGATGAATATAAAGATAAAGTATACGCCGAGTGGGAAGAGCAACCAGTCAACCTAGAAATGATTGACGAAGCAGGTATTGCTGAACTGCTTAAAAATGATACGGATAAACTACGCTTAATTAACGTTTGGGCTACTTGGTGCGGTCCCTGTGTACTGGAGTATCCCGAATTTGTAGTGATGCACCGCATGTACAAAGACCGCGCTTTTGAGTTTATTTCTATCAGTGCCGACCGACCCGAGCAAAAAGAAAAGGCGCAAAATTTTTTAGATAAAGAGAACTCAGCCGTACAAAACTACCTCTTTGCTAAAGATGATAAATACGCGCTGATTGAAGCAATTGATCCCGAATGGGAAGGTGCTCTGCCCTACACTATTCTAATAGAACCCGGTGGAGAGCGAATCTACAGCCAGCAGGGCACGATTGAACCACTTGCCCTTCGCAAAATTATTGTTGAGCACGATCTGATGGGGCGTTATTATTAGCCAGCGGAAACTTCTTCGGGTCATTTTTCATCCAGCGAAGCATCAAAATTCCGCTATAGGGGCTCGCAGAATGCCAGTGATATAAAAAAATAGTGGCAGCAAGTCTCCGTTACCACCAGTCTCAGGCTAGTAGCGGTGATATTGCTATTACCAGTTAGTTGGCAATTATTAAAATATATAGTTCACCAAGACAAGATTGGTGATTTTTCAAATCGCACTAATTGAACACTACGTGTCATATGTCTGCTGATTTGAGAACCATTTCGGCTACGGGTGGGAATAATAGAGAAAAGACGGTTTGTACGTCCGGTTGAGACTGTACCCGGATACTGCCACCGTGCAAAGCCATAATATGACGGGAAAGACTCAACCCGATACCCGACCCTTTCTCTTTGGTAGAGAAAAAAGGCACGAAAATTTGATCGAGCTTATCCGGAGGAATACCCGGACCATTATCTGCCACTTCCAGCACTGTCTTTTCACCTTGCCGAGCTGCCTTCATTGATATGGTTGGGGCAGGTTGACCTGCTATGGCTTGAATACTATTGGTGAGTAAATTGATGAACACTTGCTCCAATTGTTGAGGATCAGCTAGAACAGACAGGTCATTTGGTTCGCAGTAGGTACGAAAGGTAATTCGGTATTTCTCAAGCTCCCCCCGCATCAGTGAGCTTACGTTATCAAACAACAACTGTACGGCAAGTGGCTTTCGTTGGGGCTGAGGCACTTTCGTTAGGCGACGGTAATCTTCCACAAAAGAAAGCAGTCCATTCGTTCGCTTTTGAATTGTTCGTAGTGAGTATGCCAGATCTTCCAGATAATCCGAGTTTATCTCATCTTTAGTTTTTACTGTACCCGTATCATCTTCTAACATCGTCAGTAAGGTTTCGGAAAGGGATGAGATTGGGGTGACCGAATTCATAATTTCGTGGGTCAGAATCCGGATGAGTCGGTGGTATGCCTGGGTTTCGCTGCGGTCAATTTCATCTTCAATATCGTGCAGAGTAATAATCCGGTACGTTTCCTGAAGTAGGCGCACCTGAATTAGTTGTACCGATAATCGTCGTTTTTCACCCAAAACTGAAAGTTCCACCAACTGGCTTTCACCATCCTGCATATTTTCTATTGCTTGGGCTAGTTGCGGGCGGTTCGTCTGAATATTTTTCCAGTGATGGTAGATATCCGTCTTTAGCATCGCCAAAGCGAGGGGGTTCATTAGCGTGATTTCATCCTCACCCTTCACTGAAATAATGCCCACTTTCAAATGCTTCACCAGCAGGCGCAAATATTGGTACTGAGCTTCTTTTTCAATTTTTACCTGCTGGTATGATTGCATAATCTCTCGCATTGCCGGGTGCAGTGTTTTAAAGGCCGAATGGCTAGCTCGAGAGAAATTGAAAGTAAAATCAGAATACTTAATCGCTAGTAACAGCTTGGCTAATTCGGTATTCGTTTGGCTAACAAAACGAATCAACTCATACACC
>NZ_JBARYM010000697.1:0-7948 GCF_049647865.1 Tunicatimonas sp.
CTTCCGTCGCGTAGGGTGGTTGACATGCTAATTGAAAATGGATAGTGGATAATTGATAATTCCTGTTAAGAAATTATTTGTTGGCTTTGGTGTAATCAGCGATTTCGCTATCGATATGGATACTGGTACTGCTGACAATATTGCCCTGTAGTACTTGCTGAATTTTTTTCATCTTTCCCATTACTTTGCTCTTGCTATCATCACTTAGCAGATGAACATTTTCGTCATCGAAGCGGATGTAGCCATTGTATTCTATACCGTGCTTGGTCATCGTACTAGCTCTTGAGTTTACTGCCTGGGTGTAGGGGTTCTCATTGATATACATTCCAGTAATCGCCTCAAAAGGTTGCTTCTCGCCGCGCTTAAATCCGCTAATCCAAAGATAGTCGTGGTACGTCTGCTCTACCAAATTAATAGTGAGCCGGTAGCGAGCCGTAAATGTAGTGAAACCCGCCCAGATCAGCAGTAACCCCAACCACCCCCACGGCCTAAAGTCCAGTATCAACACCAAGCCCAGAAAGAGCAAACAACCACCAAAAATCATTGCGGCAAAGGGAAAGTAGTAAGTAGTGGTGATATTAATGCGGGATTTCATCTCATAATAAATGACGTATAAAGTTAAGCAAGCAGAGGCTTATCCATGTGAGCTAATTCGTATTTCAGGAATCCGCGCAAGCTCAAGTCTTCGTCAATGTCTGGCCAGCTAATACCGATACCGTCGTTCTCAAAGTTAAGTAACTGGTTACCAGTAGCAGTTGCTAATCGCTTAAAATCGGATAAAGGGCGTTTTAAAATTTTCTTGTTATTCAGTAATACTACAATCAGGTCTAAGCTTTGATCAAACCATACCTGCTTTATCCGCAAACCTTCTTCAAAGATAAGTTGATCCAAAGGGTCGCTTGCCCGTTTGTTGACGACTTTACTATCCGAAGTACTCATACCATGCTTCTATTAATTGTTGTTGATGTTCGATCATCATCCGTTTAATCTGTTTTCGCTCCTGTTGGGTAAATCCGTAGGCATATTCTTCTTCTAACTCTGGCTCTAACCACCACTTACACGTCCACCTCCCTTTTTTACGTGAATATGACACGGTTCATAACCTTCATCAGAGTAGAAGGAAAATCTGAAGCCATTAATCATCAGTATGGTTGGCATAGCTATAAAGATAGCAATAATGTCTACTCAAAGTAGATTGCTATGACCAACTTTTTCTCTATGTTCTAAGAAAGGTATTACATGAGTTTACCTCACATGCTCCGGCATTACGTTCATGTTGTAGTAGGTGAAGGCGTATTTATCGGCCCATTCTTCAATTTGCTTGGAGGTGGGTTTGCCCGCTCCGTGACCGGCTTTGGTTTCAATGCGAATGAGTACGGGGTTTTCACCCTCGTGTTTCTCCTGTAGCGTAGCGGCAAACTTAAATGAGTGAGCGGGAACTACCCGGTCGTCGTGGTCGGCGGTAGTAACCAGCGTGGCGGGGTAGGCGGTGCCTTCTTCAATGTTATGTACGGGCGAGTAAGCGCGCAAATATTCAAACATGGCTTGGCTACTATCAGCAATACCGTAATCCGGTGCCCAGCCTGCTCCCGCAGTAAACTTGTGGTAGCGCAGCATATCCATCACCCCGACGGCGGGTAATGCTACCTGGCATAAGTCCGGGCGCTGGGTCATGGTGGCCCCAACTAGCAATCCACCATTAGAGCCTCCGGCAATAGCCAGTTTATCGGTAGAGGTGTACTGGTTTTCTTTCAAATATTCGGCGGCAGCAATAAAGTCGTCGAATACGTTTTGTTTATTCATCTGCATACCGGCTTCGTGCCATGCTTCGCCGTATTCGCCGCCACCGCGTAGGTTGGGCATGGCAAACACACCGCCGTTTTCTAGCCAGTACAAACGCACTATACTAAAGCTTGGGGTCAGGCTGATATTAAACCCTCCGTAGGCATACAGGTAGGTTGGGTTTCGCCCGTTCAGCTCCATTCCTTTGCGGTGAACGATGAACATTGGCACTTCGGTACCGTCTTTACTTTCGTAGAATACCTGCTTGGTTTCAAAGTCTTCAGGATTAATATCTAGTTCGGGCTGTTTGAACACAGTAGAATTGCCGGAAGCTACATCGTAGCTGAAAATAGTGGTAGGGTAGGTGAAGGAGGTGAAAGCATAAAATAGCGTGTTCTGATCCATTTCGCCCTGAAATCCGGCAGCGGTTCCAATGGTGGGTAGTTCTATTACTTTTTCAAAATTTCCGGCTAAGTTGTACTGTTCAATACGAGTAGAAGCATCCTTCAAATAGTTAGCAAACAGCTTACCGCCGGCAAACGAGATGCTTTGTAGTACATAGTCTTTCTCGGGCAGTACATCTTTCCAGTTTTCGGGAGTAGGCTGAGTGGCATCTACTTTTACCAATCGCTGATTGGGCGCATCCAAGTTAGTCAGAATATACAGCGTACTACCTTCGCTATGTACTACCGAATGATTGTTTTCAAAATTCTCAACAACCGGCACTATTTCACCAGTAGCCTGACGCAAATCTTTGATGTACAGTTCCCGTCCGGTAGTGCCCATCGCGGCAGTAATCGCCAGGAAGTTCTGATCTTTAGTAACCGTACTACCTACGTAGCGACGGGGCGTTTGCTCACCACCAAAAATAAGTTGATCCTCACGCTGAGGAGTTCCTAATTCATGGTAGTACAGCTTATGATTCATATTGATGCCTGAGAGGTCACTGCCTTCGGTAGGTTTATCGTAGCTGCTGTAAAAGAAGCCCTCGTTATCTTTCCAGGCAATGCCACTGAATTTCACATCGCGCAGAGTATCCTCTACAATTTCTTGCGAAGCAGCATCCATTACCAGCACCTTGCGCCAGTCGGAACCCGACTCGGAAATAGCGTAGGCTAATAACGAGCCATCTTGGGTAAAGCTCACCGTTGCCAGCGATACGGTTCCATCCGATGAAAATTGATTTGGATCTAAAAACACTTCTGGTTCAGCTTCCAGATCATCTTGCACGTACATTACACTTTGGTTTTGTAAGCCATCATTTTTAAAGAAGTAATACCGATCGCCTCTTTCAAAAGGGGTACCATACTTCTCGTAATTCCACAGCTCAGTCAGTCGCGTTTCAATAGCAGAACGATACGGAATGTTTTCCAGATAGCCTTGAGTTACTACGTTTTGCGCTTCTACCCATTCAGCGGTTTCTTCCGAACGGTCATCTTCCAGCCACCGGTAGGGATCAGACACCTCAATCCCAAAATACTCATCGGTATGTTCTACGGTTTGGGTAGGCGGATACTCTATAGTCATAGTATTAGAAGACTCTTCGGCAGTAGTGCAGGCTACGCCTGTGGTTATCAGTATTGAGAAAAATAATTGTTTCATAGTAAATCAATAACTGTGAATGTTTAAGTTAGTTGTAAATTACGATAGCGTTATAGTGCTAGGTATTATAGCACAAAGCGATAATGCTATCACTATATTTATAAATCTTTAGTTTGTGCAGAAAACTTTAAAAGACAAAAAATATAGAAATACAGTATTTTGCAGAATAAAATATCCGACACAAAAATGCTTAAACACACACCAACCATAACACAATAACCCTCAGCACTATATCTATCTGTATGTCCTTTTTTGACAAAATAGCCGAAAAATTATTTCCTGCCAAGAGCAAACTAGCTACCCAGGTGCGCGAAGTGATGCATCGTAGTGATAAAGACCAAAAAGCGTATGAGCACTGGAAGATTAATGACGAGCAAACTGAGCTACTCCAAAAAATAGCCCAGGCATATTACTACAAAAAAACGAACATCCGCTCAGATATTGATGTGCATATTCTCAATATGCCTACGGCTAACGGCTTCGCCATCACCTACCATCCTCGTATCAAAGAAAAGCACTTTCAATACGTGCTCGAATATTTGAAAGATCGAGTAATGCTACTCGGATACCGCTTGGTGAATAAAGATCGGCGTATTATAGAGAAATCGGACTACGTAGAAACCACTGAGCACTACTATCTAAAACCACCGATAACGGCTGAAAGTATTAAACAGGGCCCAATTGATCAGCAATTTGGCAATGTGTCTCTTTCGCAAGTATTTATCGATAACCGTCCCAGCTTTCTAAAGGTGCTGGTTAGTTTTTATTCCGACCGATTATATCAGGATGCCCTGCACTTTGATGATTTTGTCACTCATTTGTTCGCCACTGAGGATGCTAACAGTTGAACTGTTCGCCCGGAAGGTGTAGGGTTTTTACCTGCTGGCACAATGCGTCTTTATCGTCAAAGTCTTCTTGGGCCAACTGATCAGCTAACTTCTGTAGCTGTTGCGTGTATTCCTCGAGTGAACCATCAAAATCGCTAGCTTCGTAGCGTTCTTTAGCTGCACTCGGATTAGAAAGGTAACGGGTCAGTTGATTGATATACTCGGTCTTTTCTTGCTCATTCATTGGTAAAGTGGTTTAAACTACTTTTATCAAAGCATCTCTTTTCCATTTTGTTCTCACTCTATCAGTATCTTTCTGGTTAGTACCGCCCCAGCAGTAGTAATTCGCATAATGTACGTTCCGGCGGGTAATGTTTGCGTTTGTACGGTAAACGCTGTGGCACTTTGGCTAACTATGGGAAGTGACAAAGCTCGGCCTTGCAAATCAATAATATCTAGAAGTACGGTTGAATCCGGTTGGGGGAGAGAAACCGTTAAGGTACCATCGTTAGGAACCGGATAAATATTGAACACCTGTGTTTCCTCCCGGCAGTCTTTAGCAATCTGCTCTTCGGTACTTAACCGGATGGATTCCAGGCGAGCGTATAAATTTTCACCTGGGCATTCGGTAGCACAACCATCGCGATGACCGGCAATTACTCCTAAGTTATTATTGGTTGGATGTGAGTCCGTAGCCATTGGATCGAGTCCTTCTTTATCTAATTTCCAACTAGTTACTCGGACAATCGTAGCCAGCGCGGTATCGGTGGGTACGGCGGTATTGTAATTACCCAGCAGACAAACTCCCATCGTACCCGAATTACGACCGCAAAAGTGCGCTCCCCGAATATTATCACTAACTACGTTCTGACTACCGGCACTACGGCCTTCAAACAAGGTTCCGTCGGGGGCTACCAGAAAGTTGTACCCAATATCTGACCATTCCCGATCCTGGGTATGAAACAGATAGATATTCCGCACCACATTTTCGTAATTAGTCAATGAGTTAAACGTAGCGGAGTGGTGAATAATTATGTGGTTAACTTGGGTAGTGGCTCTTTGGTAGGTGGGAGCAGGTAAGCCCGCTCGCCACTCTTCTTGCGTTATTAACGCGGGCTTTTCGCAGAGCAGATCATCTTCGGTCAATTGTGCTTTACGTAGGGCTGGCGGGGGTGCTTTACTCGCTTGGGCGTTAAAAACCGAAATGGTGATGCTATCTTGCACTTGCCCCGTATGCAGAAGCAATTCTTGCACTGGCTGATCAAACACCAGCAGCGCGCTCTGACTATACGATAAACCTTCGGTTTCATGCTCTTCGCCAGACACCCGAAAAGTATCCTGATTAACGATAACATAAGTAGCGGACCAGTTGGTACCCAATGAAGTTCGAAAAGCCATACTGGTAAACGATGATTTTGATCGGAAATGGTAGGTTTCCACCGCTGCGACAGTTGCTACGTACTGACGGTAGTATTTTGTGGCGGACTTTGTCTCGGTTGTGGAAAGTTTTGGGTAGCTTTGGGCCCAAATTTGCAACGGAAGTAGTAGCCAAACAATAAGAAAGTTGAGTATGTGAAGTTGTTTATTCATCAAAAATTCTTTTGGTGTTATGGTGCAAGGTGTTTCAGTGTTAGAGTATTGAAGCAGTTACTTAGTGCTCAATTTAACTATAGTGTATACATCCAGCTTAATTAAAACTTTAACACTATATACTACGAACTAATTAACCTACCAAACGATTGATTATGTGGAACTATTATTTAAATAATATTCAAGCCATGTTAAAAAAAACCGTAGCCCTCACCGCCATCGTTATAATGAGCTGCCAGAGTATTCCCTCGGCCAGCGTGCCTGACGCCGACGGTAGTCCTATTCAGTTGCTAAAAACATCGTTACAGATAACCGTACGCGATAACATTGGCAACGTGGTAGAAGGGGCTGAAGTACAGCTATTTACCAGTAAAGAAGATTATCAGAAGGAAACCAATCCGGTGGGCGAAATAGCCTACACCGATGATAAGGGTCGGGCGAAGTTTGTGGGTATTGAGCCTCGCGAATACTACCTCAATGTAGAGAAAGGCGATCTTAATAACTACGGGGCCGGCATCAAAACCGACTCGCTGGTAGCTAAGCGAATGAACAAGGTAACTATTATTGTTGAGTAGTGATTTCATTAGACGATATCAATAAATTCCGCTTTCGCTTCGTTATTCAGGTACGCTACTCGGATATGGATATGCTGGGCCACGCGAATAACGCGGTGTACCTCACGTATCTGGAATTGGCTCGGATAGCTTATTTTCGGGAGATAAACGAATCAGGCTCAAAAGATGTAGCTTTGGTACTGGCTCACGCAGAGATGGATTTTAAAATTCCGTTGACACCCGGTACAAAGCCAGTAGTGCGAATGCGAACGACCCGACTCGGCAAAAGTAGCGTAACGATTGAGAACATAATTACCGATGAAGCTGATGAGCGGTTGTTCTTTTCAGCCTCTACTGTAATGGTGGCGGTTGACACCAAAACAGGTCGGCCCGTTCCAATTCCTGATAACGAAAAGCAAAAAGTAATTGCCTATGAACCGACTTTGGATTAATTGGTTAACAATAGTGGTAGTAGGGATCATAGCTGCCTCTTGCTCCGCTCCCGAAGCCCCGGATTTTAAAGGGATAGAAAACCTAAAAGTAGATGTTGAAGGATTAAACCGAGCCCGGATTAATGGTGATGCCATATTTTTTAATCCGAATAACCGCCAGATTACGTTGAAGCAGGTTGACGTAGAGGTATCAGTAGAGGGGCAGAAGGTAAAAGATATTTCCCGTGAATATGATATTACGGCTGACCCCAATAGTGAGGTAAGTGTTCCTATTGACGTAACGCTTACCCTGGAAGACCTGAACATGAATCTGCTGAGCACCGCCATGAGTATGCTCAATGGCGCCGAAAAGAAGATTCGCTACAAAGGCAAAGCTCGAGTGAAAATGTACGGGTTCTCGTTCAACGTTCCTTTCGACTACGAAGACGATGTGAATATTGCGCTTTAATTCCCCTACTTTGTCTACCGAAAGCTCAGAATAACATTCTCAGTTGCCTGGAGTTAACTAATACATGCGTACCGTACTAAAATTTGTACTAGCTTTCGGACTAATGCTTGCTATAGATCAAACCTCTTTAGCACAGTCTTTTTTCATAGTTCCTCAAGCCAGTGTCGGCTTACCAGTAAGTACCGCTCGCGACTACGCTACTCCCAGGTTGGGCTACGGTGCCCAGGTTGGCTATCGGATAGGTAACCGATGGAGTGCGGTAGCAGGTTACGATATTTATCGCTTTGAAGTGGATGCACCGCTCGACCAACTTTCCGGTACTGCCGCCACTATTTTGTCTCTTTTCGACCTACCAAACGTTCTATCATTAGATATGAATATTCAGGCTTGGAATGCAGGGTTTCGCTACGTATTACCTTACTCGGGTTTTATTCCTTTCATTGGCCTATCGGCAAGTACGAACCTTCTTGAAGCGGAAGGACTTGGTTTGAGCATATCGCGTCGCTACTGGGGGGTAGCCCCAATCATTGGAGCTGAATTACCGCTTACTGACCGTTGGAGTCTTCAAGCTGACGCCCGAGTACAAACCATATTTATTAGAGGCGACATTCCTTTTATTGAGGAAGTGGTTAAAGAGCATCTGGTTTTTATACCCGTACAAATAGGAATGGTATTTTACATAGTACAATAGAT
>NZ_JBARYM010000698.1:0-2403 GCF_049647865.1 Tunicatimonas sp.
ATGTAGCAGTACTTTGTACCGATCAATTGGAACCACTTCATCGATGGGACATTACCCAGAAACTCGCTTCGCTGCTGAGAAACGAGATAGATTTAGTTGACTTGCAACAAGCCTCTACCGTAATGCAGTTTCAGGTAGTAAGCACGGGGGAACGTATTTACTGCCGCGACGAAAACGAGCTAGCTTGGTGGGAGTTAAAAGTTTACCAACTGTATCTGACCCTCAACGATGACCGTAAACCTATTTTAGAGGAGATTAAAAGAACGGGGACTATCTATGGGCGATGACGTTATTATCAACAAGGCAGCAACAGTGGAACGCTGCATCCAGCGCATTCAAGAAGATTATGATTCGGATTTTCGCACTAATTTTACCAAGCAAGATGCGGTGATTCTCAATCTAGAACGAGCCTGCCAAGCGTGTATTGATATTGCTGCTCATGTTGTAAAAAGTCGCAAATTTGGTATTCCTCAGACTACTCGAGATTTATTTGTTTTACTAGCGGAAAATCAGCTAATTTCAGTAGAACTTTCCAAAAATCTGCAAGGAATGGTTAGCTTCCGCAACATTGCGGTGCACGACTATACTTCCCTTAATTTAGATATTATAGTCAGTATCGTAGAAAAGCATTTAACCGACTTCACCACAATTCTGTTAAAGAATAATGGTTAATTTAGTAGGCTGAAAATATTACCTTTACCTGTTCACAACCTAATGATTATGATGTTTAAAAAAATTCTCGCCGCTACTATATTCTTTTCGCTAAGTACTAGTGTAGCATTTGCTCAGGATAATATTCAAGTACTGATTGTCGATGGCCAGAACAACCACGAACACTGGCCTAAAATTACCTACATGTTAAAGCAGCATATGGAAAATACTGATATGTTTTCCGTAGATGTGGCTCGCACCGCTTACACTTGGAAAGGAGAAGAATTTCTATCAGAGTTTACGATAGAAGGTGTAAGAGAAACTACTGTGCTGGAAGAACCTAAACCGGACCCTGACTTTCGCCCTGATTTCTCAGCCTACGATGTGGTGATTTGCAACTTTGGCTGGAACGCCGCCCCTTGGCCCGATAAGACTCAGCAAGATTTTGAGAAATATATAGAAGAAGGGGGAGGCCTAGTAGTAGTTCATGCGGCCGACAACTCCTTCCCGGAATGGAAAGCCTACAACCAAATGATTGGTTTGGGGGGCTGGGGCGACCGCAATGAAAAGGATGGCCCAATGGTTTATTATAATGATGCCGGAGAGTTAATACGAGACGATAGCCCCGGAAAAGGCGGAGCCCACGGTCCGCAGAGCGAATACCAAATTCAGATTAGAGAGCCTGATCATCCAATTACCCAGGGAATGCCCGAGGTATGGATGCACACCCAGGATGAACTCTATAATAGCCTTCGTGGCCCCGCCGAAAATATGGAAATACTAGCCACCGCTTATTCGGCCGAAGATTTGAAAGGAAGCGGTCGGCACGAACCGGCACTGATGGTACTTACTTACGGTGAAGGACGTATCTTTCATAATATTATGGGCCACGCCGATTACTCGGTAGCCTGCGTAGGCTTTTTGACCACCATGCTCCGGGGTACCGAATGGGCCGCTACCGGCGAAGTAACTCAGCCTATTCCTTCCGACTTTCCTACGGCTAACAGTTCTAGTTCAAGAGAAGTACTGGCGCGGGAGTAGAATATACTGTTGACTTATCTACCTTTTAGATTATATCACGTGCCGTAAGACTAGAGCGTCATATGGAAGAATATAATAGTAGGGAAACCTATTATATGGAAGCTGCTTTAGAAGTAAGTAAACGAGCACTGCCTGACTGCTTACCTAACCCACCGGTCGGATGCGTGGTTGTATATAGGGGCCAAATCATTGCTAAAGGATTTACCCAATCTCCGGGTAAATCCCATGCCGAAGTACATGCGTTATCTCAGATACCCGAAAACATAAATGAGTTAACGATCTACGTTACCTTAGAACCTTGTTCTTTCTACGGAAAAACTCCCTCTTGCGCAGAGACAATCGCTACCGATAATAGAATTAGCAAAGTAGTTGTAGCCATCATTGATCCCGATCCTAGAAATAACGGCAAGGGTATTAATATCATAAAATCAAAGGGTAAGGAGGTGATGCTTGGCATCTCCTCTGAAAGAGTAGTAAAGTTCTTACTTCCTTTTCTTTCAAAAAGTGATTAGGAGTACGTCAAAATTTTCAGAAAGCATGTAGCCGACAGTTATATATAGCTACCTTACAGTACCATCACATAAAATCACTAATGATGTTTGTGATGATTTTCTTCTACCATACCGGTACCAATCAGGCAACCAACAGCTTCGGTTTTAGCAACCAAAATAGGGTCACCTTGCAAATAGGCAGTTAACGCATCTTGCACAT
>NZ_JBARYM010000699.1:0-2670 GCF_049647865.1 Tunicatimonas sp.
AATAATATAGTTAACCGGAATAGAATGGGAAGGTGGGTTTTGTAGTTTTTTATTGACTAGCGCAACCGTATTCTCTTGGTATTCAAATAAGGCAACCCCATTAGACGAATGAAAAGCAACACTATTACTTTCTAAACTGTCAGCTAAAAACTGGGTGAGCACCCCTTTCCGGACGTGGTTGGATAAAATATGATAATCAGCATTATCGCTCCAATTTCCCCAGTGAAAATTAGCGAAGCCTTCGGTGAAATCCAGATGAGTTTCGTTTCTCACCTGATAAACGGTGAGGCTTCTTTCTCTACTTTGCTCGTAATATCGAATTAGCTGTATGGTTGCTATTAGAAACAGACCAGCCACTGCTAGTGAAAGGTAGCGCAATGAACGATAATAAAACAGCGCGACGAACGCTACTATTGCAAAATATAATAACCAAGTTTGAGAAGCAGATATAAAAATATTTTCAACAGTGCTACCAGGAAGCTGCTGTACCAGCGAAACTAAAAAGTTTACTACTAAAATAAACTTCTCTAGTATCAATCCAATCCATTCTGCTAAAGCAGGAAACGAAAAACCTGCGATCAAAGTAGCTAGACCCAGGGGCAGCATAACCAGTGCTCCCGGAATCACTACGATATTAGAAACCCAGAAATACACCGGAAACTGATGAAAATAGTATAAGCTAAGCGGGAAAGTAGCAATTTGTGCCGCAATAGAAACTGCGGTAAGCTGCCACGCCCAAACAACTAATTTATTGGGTGGCTCCCACCAAGCAGAAATTCTCGGTTGTAAATAAACAATGCCAAATACCGCCAAATACGAAAGCTGAAAACCTACCGAATACATCAGATAAGGATTAACCCACAGCAGAACAAAAGCCGAGCAAGCCAGCGTATTATAGATGCTAGACTGTCTCTTTAAAGCTGACCCCACAATTACGAAAGAGAACATTACTGCCGCTCGTTGCACCGATGGCGAAAATCCGGTTAAAGCCGCGTATAGCCACAGAGTCTGTAAGCAGATTGCAGTATGAAGCAGTACTCCACCTTTCGGAAGTTGAAGCAGTGGCTTGAACAGAAAATTTACAATCAGATAAATGATGCCTACGTGCAGCCCCGAAACCGCCAATACATGCATCGCTCCGGCGGCCGAGTAAGCAGTTTGCACCTCTTTTTCTAAATGACTTTTTAGTCCTAACGTGATAGCCAAAGTGATTCCTTGCGCTCGCTTATCTTGAACGTAGTGTAGGAGTATTTCCCGACAACGACTACGCCACTCTCCCGTCCATCCTTGCCAAGCAGGAACAACCCCTGATTGAATAACTGTCCACCGATCAGCCGGAAGATACTGCTGGTGGTATACTCCCTGATAGGCCATAAACTGACGATAATCAAACTCAGCAGGATTTTTAGATGGTTTTATTTTATCTGGTAACCCCTTTACGACAATTTTATCGCCAAACTGAAGCAATTGACAACTATCTGACTTGGGTTGATAAGCTACTACCTGGCCAGATCGAGCGCATGTTTGTTTGCTGGAAGCAACTACCTGTTCTATTTCCAGCATTACTTGGAACGAATTCTTCTTAGGTTCAGGCTGGCTCACTATTTGGGCGATATAATAGTCCGCCGAATCAGCGTAGTTTAGCAAATGACCTGGACTGCGCGATTCATCATGCTGTTGGGTTCTTAAAATTCCGATTAGCACAATGGCAATACTAGCTAATCCAGCTACCCCGGGGTGATAGCGCGAAAACGTAGTTTTAGGAAGTAGAAATACGAAACTAGTGTAGCCGAGAAAAACTACGACTAACGCCATAATTATGATATTGGAATTAGCGTAAGTAGCCAACCCAATTCCCAGCATAAGAAATGGCGTAAAACGCAAAAATGGATAGGGAACCCAACGAAACATTTGATAAAGGTACGGTTGGCTAGTTTCCGTTACTGCTCTAAAAGGAGCGAACCTTTATTCTGTAAGATAATAGATACTATTCCGAAATTTACTCCGCTGCTTGACCGATCATTTCAGCATTGGTATTTGTAGATGGCTGGTAGGCAATACGACGAAAGCAAAAGTACTGTAGATTGTATTTGTTACCAGTGGATGAAGTGAAGCCCCAAATTACCTCAGTATTTCCATTAAAAATGTCATCAACTAAGTTCTGGCTGCCCTGATAAACTATGGAATTATCGAGCCGAACGATAATTTCATAATTTTCAGGATTCCAGCTAAATCGAAAGTTATGCATTTGATCATCTTCCAGATTAAACTGCTGATTGTCATTGTTCCAATACTCGGTATGATAGCTACTCCCATTCACCAAAAAAGCTACGTGGTCGCTAAATGGGTCATTCTGAAACTCATTCTGGTAGGTATCAAATTCTACTGCCACTGAGGGTGCTATAAAATTACCAGATGCGAAGTTGGAATTAAAACGCCCGTAGCCCAAAACTTCACCAAAAGTACCGAATGCTTGGAATTCACGAGGATCATTGTGAATTACAAACGTAATTCCGTCAGCACCTAAGTCATCTTTATCCCCCAGATAAATATCAAACTCTATCTCGAAGTATTCCTTTAAGTCTAATTTGCTAGTGCTGTAAGCAATCCCTTCGGCGTAGCGCTCATTGGGGGTTAATAGTATACAACCGGAAGGCATATAGTCCGCGG
>NZ_JBARYM010000700.1:0-6868 GCF_049647865.1 Tunicatimonas sp.
TTGGAAGAAGCCATTGAGAATATTAAAATAGAGAAAAATCGAGTTGTAAAGAGCCAAAAGTATGAGGAGGCAGCCCAGTTGCGGGATCGAGAGAAAAAACTGATTGACCAGCTCGAATCAGCCAAACGTAAGTGGGAAGACGAAACCAAGACGCGTCGTTATACGGTAGACGAGGAAAACGTGGCGGAAGTAATTGCCATGATGACGGGAATTCCAACCAAGCGAGTAGCTCAGAACGAAAGTCAGAAGCTACTGGGTATGAACGAGCAACTGACCGGTAGAGTCATTGGTCAGGAGGAGGCAATTACAAAGCTTACTAAAGCGATTCAGCGTACCCGAGTTGGCCTGAAAGATCCGCAAAAACCAATAGGATCATTTGTTTTCTTGGGTCCTACTGGAGTAGGTAAAACGGAATTAGCTAAAGTGCTAGCAACTTACCTGTTCGATAAGGAGGAAGCCCTGATTCGTATTGACATGAGTGAGTATATGGAGAAATTCTCTGTATCTCGTTTAGTTGGTGCGCCTCCCGGATACGTTGGTTACGAAGAAGGTGGTCAGCTTACCGAGAAAGTACGCCGCAAGCCTTATAGCGTAGTACTTCTGGATGAAATTGAGAAGGCTCACCCCGATGTATTCAATATTCTATTGCAAGTATTGGATGACGGAATTCTAACCGATGGCTTAGGTCGGCGGGTTGATTTTCGAAATACGATCATCATCATGACCTCCAACATTGGAGCCCGAGATTTGAAAGATTTTGGTTCAGGCATTGGTTTTTCTACCAAGGCGAAAGAAGAGGGCATGGATGATATTATGAAATCAACCATTCAGAATGCGTTGAAGAAAACGTTTAGCCCCGAGTTTTTAAACCGTCTTGATGATGTGATTGTCTTCAATTCTCTGAAGCGAGAAGATATTCATAAGATTATTGATATTACGCTTAATAAGCTATTCGCTCGAATTACGGCGCTAGGCTATAAAGTAGATTTAACCGATAAGGCTAAAGATTTCTTAGCTGAGAAGGGTTACGACCCTCAATACGGTGCCCGTCCGTTAAACCGCGCAATACAAAAGTATTTGGAAGATGCCGTAGCGGAGGAAATACTTAAAGGCGAGATCGAAGCGGATGATACAATCTTAGCTGACTACGATGGAGAAGGTGAAGAACTTTCGCTTACCCTGAAGAAGAAGAAAACCCCCAAAGAGAAGAAAACCGATAGTAAATAATCTTTTACCATCGTATAGTTTAAACACTCAGAAGGGCATCACTAGTGATGCCCTTTTTTAGTAACTACCCATATACTTTCGAATACTCCATTCAGCTGCTACGAGTAACAGTAGCAAAAAGAACAACCACTTCAAATTAATAATGGGAAGAAAAGCCTCACTAGTGTAAATTTTACTTTGCAATTTTTGGTTCTGAAATATAGCAGTTAGTACTTCTAATTCTTCTGCAATTGTAAACTGTCCCCCGCTAGTTTGAGCCAACTCGCGCAGTAAGTCATGATTAGCGGTTAAGTTAAGGTTTTCAATCTCCAGGCGCCGAACACTGAATTCACCACTGCTGGTTAGCTGTTCGTCATTTAGTTTAACACTCGCTTGGTAGCTATAGATACCTTCGGGTAAATTACCAATGCGGTACTGCGTGTTGTTTTCATTAGTAATGTAGCTGAAGTTTCGTTCTTCTCCATTCTCACCAGTTAAGCTAAGGTTAACCGATTGGCCGTATACCTCTTCGTAAATATCGTTGTAGATTTCGGTTTCAAATACTACTGGTTCAGTATCCTCAAACTCGCTTCGTACCGGGTAAACCTTAAACCTACGTTTGTCTTCTTTGGCTGATAGAAACTGGGTTAGCTTAGTAAAGAGAGCATCAAATGCTTGGGTATTTTCATTTTTACCATACTCCTGCAACCTCCATTTCCAGATACCATCAGCTAATAGAACCGCTTGCTTTTTATCATCTACCTCACCGGTAACCAACAGCGGTTGACTGGTCTTTACATTGCCGACCTGCCGATACAGTAGAGAAGTATTTTCACCTTTAAAGTTTATTCTTCCAAAGGGCACTTTCAGTGGAACAAACCCATCAATAATCGTTTGGTAGTCATTCTCGAGCTGAAAGCCGTTAAAGCTCGTATTAAAAAGAGGTCGTACTTCATCGGTTTCGTTATTTTGCCTAATAATCTCCAGAAGACCATTTGACTGATTAAACATTGGAATGTTGCTCTGCTCGCCTACAATATACCACAGGGCGTTAGCATCTTGCACCAACTGATTTAGTTGAGTATCATTTAGTCCTCGTCCGGGTATTTGATGCAGAATAACCAGATCAAATTTACTATTGGCTACGATCGATGGATTCCAATCTGTCAGTCCTAAGATAGCAGTCTCAACTTCATAATTCTTATTTTGCTCAATCGCTAGCTTCAGGGCTTTAATATCGGGATGCGGTGATTGAGCTACCAGCAAAATTGATTCTTTACCTTCGATAACCTCAATGTACGCATGGCTCACATTGTTCTCTTTAGTAAATTCTGCTTCAAGACCTCCTACCGCTACCACGTAGTGGCTCATCCCCTCTTCTGAAGCTTCTAGTAAGAATTCAACTCTTGTTATTCCCCGTTCCCGGTCAAAAGTTATCTGCTCATTGGCTATAGTTTTTCCCCGGTAGTTTACCGAAACGGCTACGGACTCCCCACTAAAGCCTGTATTACTTATTTCTGCTACTAATGGAAATTTGTTTCCCTGGTAGGCTACTTTGTTAAAATACAGATTACTTACTTTTAGATCTTGTTTAGGCACCGTATCCCCTACTCCCACGGTGTGCAGCGTAAATGGGTAAGATCCGTAAGCGGGCGAAATCCCTTCGTTATAAATACCATCCGATACTAGTATCACTGAGGCCAGATTTCTTCCTTCGTACTCAGTCTCAATATCCGACAACAATCCTTCTATGTCGCTACGCTGCTCGGAAAAGGTGATGATTTCTAGAGCATCGCTCGATGAAAAGCTTCGGGTTTCTACCTGATAGTCTTGCTGCTGTATTTCATTTTGTAGGGCCACGACTTCTGATATCCATTGTACACTATCACCAACCGATTGTATGGAAGCTGAGTTATCCACCGCAAACACAATAATCGGTTCTTCAATTGTATTGCGAATCTGCTTAATAAATGGTCCTACAACCAAGAGGCATAGAAGGGTTACCAAAACAAATCTAAGCCCAGCAAGTACATAGTTAATTGTCTTACCCCAAGAAACTGTACCCAATTTTTTACCCTTGAGGTACAACAAAAGAGCGTAAGCTAAGCCTACCAGCAAACTCGGTATAATTAGCCAAGGCGAACTATCGAACAGAAGTTGAATCTTTTGCATAAAGTGCTATGTGGTCTGTATCTTCTTATAACGGAGAAAGGCAGTGTTCAAGTGTTTAAGCCGCCGTGGAACGGGTTCAAGTGTTCAATTTATTCATGAACACATGAACACACAAATACACTACTAAGTGAGCATTCCGCCGTCTACTTGCAATACCTGACCGGTAATATACGCCGACATATCCGAAGCCAAAAATAAGGCGCAGTCTGCTACATCGTCAGGCGAACCTCCTCGTTTGAGCGGAATAGCATCACGCCAACTTTGTACTGTTTTTTCATCTAACTTATCCGTCATTTCGGTCTCAATAAAACCGGGGGCAATAGCATTGCTACGGATGTTTCGGGAACCCAGCTCTAGCGCTACCGATTTGGTGAAACCAATAATTCCGGCTTTGGAAGCAGCGTAATTGGCCTGACCCGCATTGCCTTTTATGCCCACTACTGACGTTAGATTAATAATTGAACCACTTTTTTGCTTGAGAAAAGTACGGAGAGCGGCTTTTACCGTATTGTACACCGACTTTAAATTTACATTAATCACCTGATCCCACATTTCCTCATTCATTCGCATAAGTAGCGTGTCTTGCGTGATACCCGCATTATTGACTAGTATATCTAATGAACCCAGGTCAGAAACTACACTACTGATAAGTTGCTCAGCAGCACTAAAATCAGAAGCATCTGATCGGTATCCTTTTGCCTTTATTCCGTACTTACCTAATTCTTTTTCTAGTACCTCTGCCTTCTCCACACTTGACAAGTAGGTAAATGCAACATTAGCACCCTGTTCGGCAAATTTTTTAGCGATGGCATAACCAATACCGCGCGATGCTCCGGTTACCAAAGCGGTTTTTCCAGATAGTAATTTCATAAGGATCAATCGTTAGGTTTAAATTTTTTCAAACTTAACGAATTAATTGGAGGAGCGGTGAGTGAAAGAGTTAAAACAAAGAACCGCCAGTATTGCAGAAAGCAACAACTGGCGGTAACAGCTTGGTTTGGTTGTACGTTGTATTTGCTTTATAGTACTTCTTCAATAAGGTGCATTACTTGCTGCAAGTTGCGCTTATCTAACTCAGTGAAGTTATGAAGATAGTGACTATTAATATTTAGGATCAGTGAAACCTCGCCTTTTGAATAGGCCGGCACTGCTATTTCTGATTTATCGTATTCACTAAGCGAAATATGCCCAACATATTCTTCCACGTCTTCCACCATTACGGTACATTCTTTAGCGAAAGCTGTTCCGCAAATTCCTTCTTCCTTTTGAATTCTAGTCCGAGCGGCTGGTCCCTGAAACGGCCCCAAAAGCAATCCTCCATCTTTCACAAAATAAAAACCAGTCCAGGAGAAATTCATACCCTGATGAAGGATTGCAGCAATGTTACCTAAATTAGCAACTAAGTCGTTCTCATTATAAACGATATCTCGGATTTGCTGAAGAAGTACATTATACCGTTGCTGTTTCGTATTAGCTTGAGGTGATGCATAAGTGCTGAGCATAATCATGAGGACCTACTTATTTATTCTATCGAATATTAATTTTTACTCTTTATAATGTTTATATTATATAAACACAATTATTTATTACAAAGGTACTATAAAAGCTTTAATTGTCAAGTTTTTATCTGAAAAAATCAATTATAACCGTTTTAAGCTATTATTAGTTAAACTGACGATGTAACTTATAATCAGTATATGCGAATTTTTTCTGTGATTTTCTCAATATTATTCCTACTCTCAATGAAACTTGCAGCACAAGATGACTCAGTATTGAATCAGTATCGTTGGAAAAAACGAATACTGCTGTTGTTCACAGATACTGAAGAATCTGTAATTTATAAAGAACAGTTGCAAGCATTCAAAAAAGAGAAATCTGGTCTGAATGATCGCGATCTATTGATCTTTAAAGTTCTACCTCAAATGGTTATTAATCCGAAGGGTGAAGTATTTGGTAAAGAAGTAGCACTAGAATTACGTCAGAAGTACGAAACTAAAAGTGCTAAATATACCGTAGTACTGATTGGAAAAGATGGTGGGCAAAAGCTAAAACAGAATAGCTTATTGAGTACTGAGAAACTTTTTGGAACTATTGATCAGATGCCAATGCGGCGGAGAGAAATGAGAGAAACGCCCGGTTAGTTACGCAGATTTTGCATTTCTTTAATATCAATTTCAATAGCTCCAATTGCCAGTTTGGCTTTAATTTTAAGAGGCACTTTATTACTATCGTCTGACATCCATACCTTCACTGGATCTTTACTATTTTCAAAAAAAGAGTTTTCAGGTAAAGAGGGAGCAACTATAATAGAATTGATCTCACCAACTTTTGTACGAAGAAGCTCCCGACCAATAATTTTTACTTCAATGTTGTAAATTTCTTCATCAAAGAATCCTTCCAGTGGAATTACATCGCCTTTATCGTAGTCGCTGTAGTCTAGTGTACGAAGGAAATAGTACCCCCCTACAATATCTACCACATTGTTTGGTACCGGAAAAAGCTCTTTGTCTTTAACGACTCGAGTTTCCTTATCTAGTTTTAATACCGTTGCCATATCATTTTCATGATCAAAGTTGACCATTTCGTTCTTACGGTATCCGCCTTCTTGAATATACCGGTACGATTGCATGGGCAGGATGGAAGTAGTATCTACGTAAGCTCCGAAGTTATCACGAACGCTGTATAGCACATCGGCGAATCCGGTGGTGTTTCCAAAAACATCAATCTTATAACAAGACCGCCCATTAACATCGTAGTAGCCGTCCTGCACTTGCATGATAGCCTCGGCCGCACTAATAAAGCCATAGTGTATACGGTATTTTAGTATCTCTCCCGTACCAAAACTTTCATTCGAAACATTGCGAAAAGCTTCCGGTTCCGAATACTGAAATGCTGTAATTATAAAAGCGACGCTTGCCAGTATCAACCAATATTTTTTCATGCTATCTACGTGTTCTTAGATTTTAAAAGAAAAAATCATGCAAAACTGGTACACCCTATTGTATTTTCTAATCTTATATACGTATTAAGTAGGTTCTCTGTTAGCTTTTATTCTGAACCCTCCGTACATAAACGTACATTTTTGCCCGAAAGTGTACAGGTACTTTACTGATAATTAGCTGATCTACCCATTTTAGCGACTGGCATACTTGTTGAATTTTAGCCAGTGAAACCCATTAACCCAACTTACTTACTTGACACGTTTTAGTTTGATTTGAGCATATAACTAAGAGCCGTTTGTACAACATCGGCTCTTTTTTATAACAACAATTAATAGCGCGTCAGTTAGTCATACTTCTCTTGCAGGTAGACCAAATATTGGCTGATATCACCCGCAAACCGTTCAATAAATTCGCTTCTTAAGTCATCTATATTCCGACGGTAGCGCACATACGATTTGAAAAACGTATTATTAGGAAGTTTGTCTGAATTTTTCAGTTTATCTCTTACTTTCCGATACTGGCTAGTTCTAAGATTGAGTGTATCAGTG
>NZ_JBARYM010000701.1:0-2545 GCF_049647865.1 Tunicatimonas sp.
ATCTTACCCCCACCTACGAAAAGGCAACCAAGCAACGCGCTGAGATCGAGCAGCAAGCCAACCTGCACCGGCAAGCTGGATTATTTGATACGCCTGAGAAAGTCCGTTCAGCCAGTGAAAGCTCCGTTACACCGCAGCCAGCTTCTGAGCAAGCGAAAGACACTCCTTCCCAGCATCATGCAGCCCCCTTACGCCAGTCTATTCCCCAGGTGGCAGCAAAAGAAATTGGCACTGAAAAGAAGCCTAATACGAACAATCCCCTAAATACTCCAAAGTCATATTTTAACTAACGGTCACCATGATAGAAGCCATTCAAATTACCCGCGAATTCCGATACCAAGGAATAACCCTTACTGATTTAGGGGAGAACTTTACGCCCGAGTACATCAAAGATTTTTACGCCGGAACCTACCCCGCCCTAACCAATGCCGAAATACAGGACAACGGCATTAGCGATGATAAGCATATCTATACGTTTTCCACCAAAGTAGCCACGAAAGGATGAAGGCAGTCAACCAACATCAAGCAGCGCAGAAAGAAAATCAACCGCTCACCAAAGAACAGCAAGCAGCCCAATGGAAACTTTATCAATCTCTCGCCCCAATGATCTGCCAACAGCAGCGATCAACCAGCCACCCACGGCTACTACTTCCCTCCGGCAGTCAGGACTTCATACCCTAAGATTTCCCGCGTTAGCCCCCATTACGGTGGCTGATCGGATGGGCTATCGGAATGAACTGTTAGAGAAGATCATTGGTGAGCAAGATCGAGTAGAAGGGGTTCGCCGGTTTCAACAGCCGTTGGTTGATTACGACTATGATCTAAAAGACAACCATATTGAAGCGGTATACGAGTACCCCTTGCCCTATCAGCTATACCCGATTTATGTACCTTACCAACAGCTTGAACAAGCCTACCCGCAGCTGACGAAGCTACTGATTACCTTTTTCAAAATTGCTAGAAACCTGGGGGTCAGCTTTTGGTTTGAAAGCTACTATAGTGACTCGTTAATCAGGATGCTCAGTGATGATGAGGAAGCGTACTTTGAGCCGGAAGTGAGCAAGCAAGGGCAGAAATTCGCCCAAGATGCCCAGGCTATCCAGCAAGCCTATCAGAAAGCAAGGATAAAAAGACCCGGTACGCTTAAGAAGAAACTTCTTGGCTTGCAAAACGGAGCCGAATCAGAAAGCAGGTTGATTGCTACCTTGTTACGCTGGGTTGAATTTTTGGATGAAAAAGATACGCTAGCCAACTATACAGGGCAGGGTGGTACTGATGATGAAGTGTACGAAGATAGAATACTACCCACTGATCGCTATATCGTACTACCGGCGTGGGGGGAGCTAGGGGAGCAGTGGTGGCATGAATCCTTGCAACACGGCGACTTTCTTCCCATCCATATTCGGGTTCGGTTGGATGAAAATCTCCACGTACCCGCAATTCCTACATTTCCTATGCGCCTATCCACCATGATGATCGATATTTTTGAAGCTTTAGAAGCATTAATCCCCCCTGACCATGATGAATGAAACAACGTATCAGACCCACTATGTACCCATATCGGCGTGGATGGTCTACCAGCGCCAGCACGAGTTAGGAAAAGACGCTCCGCACGTTTGGTCCGATCGCCAAATGCCGGAATTCTACTTGGAAGCGCACACCATCGTTCCAGCAGAAAATGGAACGCATCAGTTGGGGGCAGCTTCGCCTCTAATGCGCGAAAAGGTGCAAGCAGTTTGCCAGTTGGTGGATGATGAACAGAAGGTTCACCGGTATTTTCAAGGATTGATACCTTCTTCGGTACTAAACATGCAGATAGCCCCCGAAGTGCTGATCTGGAAAGTAAAAGCAGCGCAGCGTTCTATTTCTTTTGATATTGAAGGGCTCGGAAAAGGGGAAGTGCCTTGTCCGAATCTAATTTTCAAAGTAGTTGATAACGCCCAACTATTCGTGTTCGCTACCAAGACCGACCGCATCCACGAACAAACCCCGCTCTACCGTGCCCCTTTTCCTAATATCGCAGACGGTAAGGTATGCCTTGGCTCAGCGAGTCGGTGGATTAAGGAGCCTGAAACCTACGAAGCACTGATGCAGCAGTGGGAGAGCATCTTTTTTCATTCGTCCTTTAATACGGATAACGATCACCACCGCGCAAAGCAATCGCTGCCTGATCTGTGGAAACCACTGATGAATACAGCAGCAAAGTTTCCCAAAAAGCAGCTACGCAAAACGCCCCTTACACTTAATGATTTACTAGTATGATACATTTTCTTCCCAAGGCATTGGTACAAGACCGAGAACCTATATCGGTTTGTTTGATTGGGGTAGGGGGGACCGGCTCCCAGTTACTGCCCCAACTTGCCCGAATCCATACTACCCTACAGGCACTAGGCAAGCAGGGACTACAAATTACGGTCTACGATGGTGATACGGTGAGTGAAGCCAACCTCGCCCGACAGCTATTTACAACCGGGGATGTGGGAGCTAATAAAGCGGTGTTACAAGTGAGTCGGTTGAACCGGTTTTACGGGATAAGCTGGCAAGC
>NZ_JBARYM010000702.1:0-1824 GCF_049647865.1 Tunicatimonas sp.
CGCGGATTATGCTCGTCCATAGAAAATAGAGCTACCTGGCAGTCAACATTTTCTCGCATCTGGTAAACCAAATCGTCATCGGCATTCAGAATGGCGTACCCATCTTTATGCACCGACTCCGGAATCACGGATTTTACCCGGGCTAGCTGTTCAATAGTATGGATGCCTTTAAGCCCTAGATGGTCGGCACTCACATTGGTAACAATACCAATATCACAGTGGTCAAATCCTAAACCGGCGCGCAGCAAGCCTCCGCGAGCTACTTCCAACACTGCACAGTTCACAATTGGGTCTTTCAGCACAAATTGGGCACTGACTGGTCCGGTGCAATCACCCTTCATTAGCAAATGATTGTTTACGTAAATGCCGTCGGTGGTGGTATATCCAACTTTGTAGCCCTGCATCTTCATCATATGCGCAGTAAGGCGGGTGGTAGTGGTTTTTCCGTTCGTGCCGGTTATTGCCACAATGGGAATGCGAAAATTAGAACCCGGAGGAAACAACATGTCCATGACCGGGGCAGCCACATTGCGGGGCAGGCCTTCGGTAGGGGCAATGTGCATGCGGAAACCCGGGGCAGCGTTTACTTCCAGTACGGCTCCGCCGGTTTCCGACAAAGGAAGACTAATATCGGTAGTCATTACATCGATGCCGCAAATGTCCAGACCGATAACTTTAGAGACTCGCTGAGCCATAAACTCTACTTCGGGATGTACCTTATGGGTGACATCAGTAGCAGTTCCGCCGGTGCTAAGATTAGCCGTATCTTTAAGTTTTAGTAGTTTACCCTCCGGCAGTACCGTATCCACGGTGTAACCGGCTGAATCAAAGATCATCTGAGTCATCTTATCCACCTCAATGGCGGTAAGTACTTTCTCGTGGCCGTAGCCCCGGCGGGGGTCTTCGTTAATTTTGTCAATCAGCTGTTGAATGGTTGATTTGCCGTCGCCAATGACGTGCGCGGGTGAGCGTTTAGCCGCCGCTACCAACTGATGGTTAACCACTAACAATCGGTGATCTTCTCCCTCGATGTGTTTTTCTACAATGACCGAACTAGATACCTGCTGAGCTTCTTCAAAAGCTTTCTGAGCAGTTTTCCAGGTAGTAATATCCGCAGTAATTCCCCGGCCGTGGTTTCCATCAATAGGTTTTATCGCCAGCGGATAACCTACGCGTTTTACAGCATCTTCCAATTCTTCCAAACTGCGGATTTCTTTTCCCTGAGGTACGGGCACCTCAGCTTGGCTCAGCAGATGTTTGGTATCGGTTTTATCACAGGATATTTCTACGCTAATGCTGCTGGTTTGACTAGTAATAGTAGCTTGAATACGTTTCTGGTTAGCTCCGTAGCCCAGTTGGCACAACGAACGTTCATTGAGCCGAATCCAGGGAATACCCCGGGCGGCAGCTTCTTCAATAATAGAACCAGTACTAGGCCCTAGCCGTTCCTGCTCCCGAATTTCGCGCATACGTTGCAGGTCTTCTTCCAGCGAATAAGGTTCATTGGCAATCAATGCTTCGGCAATCCGGGTGGCTGCTTCGGCAGCGTATAACCCTACTTTCTCTTCCATGTAGGCAAAAACTACCTGATACACTCCTTTCTCACCGTAGCCGCGAGTTCGCCCAAATCCTACCTCCATACCGGCCATCGTTTGAATCTCCAGCGCAATGTGTTCGATCACGTGCCCCATCCAGGTTCCTTCTTCTACTCTTTGAAAGAAGCCTCCCGGAACTCCTTCGGAGCAACGGTGTTCGTATAGAGAAGGAAGTAATGCTTTCAAGCGATCGTAGAACCCTTCAATAGTATTGGTAGGCTGTTCTTCC
>NZ_JBARYM010000703.1:0-8481 GCF_049647865.1 Tunicatimonas sp.
CTTTTGCCCGTCCGCAAGCCCTCTTTCAGTTCTTGCTTAGCCTCTGCATCTAATGCTGGTGTATTCACTCTTCCCATAGGAAGCCAATATATATAATAATCTAAACTAATTTTGAAAATGTACTTAATGTATGTAGCTTTTAGATAAGTTGCTTCACAGTACGAATTCATCTAATTTCGCGAAAAGTTGAACTAGTTGGCAGGCAATCAGTTATATTATTTTCCCGACAAAGTACATTCACCACCCCGGTGAAGCATTGGTTAGACGTTCATGTGGATTAGGCTGGCTCATTTTATCATTCGGTTTCGGTTATGGTTAATGCTACTACTAGCGGTAATTACCGCCGTAATGGCTTACAAGATTCCTAGTCTTGAGTTAAGTTACGATTACGTTGAGGCGGTGCCCGACGATGACCCGGCTATGGTTTACTACCAGCAGTTTAAAAAACAATTTGGCGAAGATGCGAATGTACTGGTTATTGGTGTACAGGATTCAGCATTATATCAAAAGGAAAACTTTAGGCGGTTCAAGTATTTTAGCGATGAAGTAGGCAAACTGTCGGGTGTTAAATACATTATATCGCTACCTCAGCTTCAGATGCTGAGTAAGAATACTGAAGCAAAGCGCTTTGAACTTACCCCCCTGTTTACTTCTATTCCCGATGAACAAGCCGAACTGGATAGTCTGCTACAGATAGCCCGAAATTTTCCGTTGTACGCTAACCAACTTATCAACCCGGAAAACGGAGCTACGCTCATGCTGATTGCGGTAGAAAGTAACACACTAAACTCGGATAAGCGCGAATTACTGGTACCTGATATCCAGCAGTTGGGTAGTAGCTTTTCAGAAGTAACCGGAATTGACTTACACTACGCGGGAATCCCCTTTGTTCGAACGGTTATCAACGGTCAAATTCGGGCGGAACTACAGCTATTTCTGATTCTATCGATAGTAGTTACCGCCCTAATCCTCTGGATATTCTTCCGCTCCTGGGATGCAGTAGTGTTTCCGATGGTTGTTATTGGGGTGATGGTGGTTTGGTCGGTAGGTACCCTGGCGTGGATGGGCTATCAGATTACTGTTCTATCGGGGCTGCTCCCCCCTATCATTGCAATTATTGGTATCCCTAATAGCGTTTACCTTATCAATAAATACCATCAGGAGTACCGTACCCACGGCGATAAGGTGAAAGCCCTGAACCGCATTATTCAGAAGATTGGAATGGCTACGCTAATTACGAACGTCACTACGGCTATCGGTTTTTTGGTGCTCTGGTTTGCCGATATTTCTATTCTGGAGGAATTCGGAGTTGTAGCTGGCGTAAATATATTAGCTACCTTTCTGGTTAGTATCATCGTTATACCTTCAGTATTTTCTTACCTACCCCCACCCAGCGACCGGCAACTAAAGCACCTTCGCTTTCCTCTTATCGATTGGTTTCTCACCAAACTTGATCTTCTGGTTCATCGGCATCGCTACCGAGTGCTGGGAGCATCGGTATTGGTAGCCATTATCTTCTCCATTGGTTTACTACGAATTGAGTCGGTATCGTATTTGGTAGATGGGGTTCCGGCAGATAGTCAGATCAAGCGTGATATGCAGTTCTTCGAGGATAATTTTTCCGGGATTATGCCAATGGAGATTGTAGTAGATACGAAAAAGAACCGGTCGGCCACCCGGATAGCCACGCTACGGAAAGTAGAAGAACTTGAGAGTTACCTAAGTCAGGAACCGGCTATTGCCTCGCCCGTTTCTCTAGCGGGATTTGTGAAGGCGGCCCGGCAAGCCTTTTATAATGGTGACACCGCGTTTTACACCTTACCCAATAAACGGGATCAAGCATTTGTGCTTCGGTATTTGAAGAATACCCAAGATAGCTGGGGCGAAAGCGACTCAGCATCGTCGCCCAGTTTGCTCAATGGATTAGCCGATAGCACCGGGCAGCAGATACGAATTTCTTTGCGGGTAGCCGATGTAGGCTCTAACGAAATTAGGAGACTGGTAGAAGAGGATATTCGTCCTAAGGCCGAAGAAATCTTTGACGATCCAGAAACCGACGTCTTCATCACCGGAGCCAGTTTACTGTTTACGAAAGGCAACGAATTTCTGATTGATAACTTACTGGTAAGTCTGATGATTGCCTTTGGTATTATTGCGGTTATTATGGCGTTACTATTTGGTAGTGTACGGATGGTCTTTATTTCTTTGGTTCCCAATGTTATCCCGCTCATTGTTACCGCGGGAATTATGGGCTTCGTGGGGATACCGCTCAAACCCAGCACAGCAATCATCTTTAGTATTGTGTTTGGTATTTCGGTTGATGATTCTATTCACTTTCTAGCCAAGTACCGACAGGAACTAAAAAGCAATCGCTTCTTTGTGCCTATCGCCATTAGTAATAGCCTACGGGAAACCGGCACCAGCATGATTTACACTTCAATCATTCTGTTTTGCGGTTTTATCATTTTTGCGGCTTCTAGCCTGAGCGGCACTCAGTATTTGGGTATTCTCACCTCACTCACCTTAGTAATTGCCATGTTTACCAACCTTACGGTGTTACCCGCTTTGCTTATGGTTTTTGACAACGGAAAGGGCATTGCTGGAAAAAGCTCGCAGCCCCTGTTTCACCTTATTGAACACTACGATGAGTTCTATCAGGAAGACGATGATGAAGAAATTGATCTAAAACGTTTGCAGATTTCGGGTAGAACTAATCAGGAGAATGAAGTTACAGAAACGGTAAAGAAAAAGGGTTAGAATATTTTGTTTATCAGCTCTTATTTTGTGATCTAAAAGTGATCTGCTACTTCTTTAGGAATGTTGGATAGGGTGCCGATTTTTATGGGATTATGATTGGGGATAGTAAGATTGATGAGTGCCTTGCTTTTGGGTAGTTAAGCGAATATGACTTCCCGACTGACGGGTAACATCGTATCCTAGCGACCGCAGAGCTTTGATAAGCTTTTGTCCAGAAACGCTCCGGGGCACCTTCATGCGGCAAAAGTTGCCTCTTTTACTAAGTGTAGTCGTACTATTTTGGTTCGCTGAATTTCCTCCTCAAAATGGCAATAAATCGCTTCTTTAACATTTAATTTAAGTGATTCCCAAGTATCTCCTTCAGTGAAAATAGCATGATCCAAAGCCCGGGATTGATACCCGCCTTCTAGTTCTTCCTCTACTACAAAGATAATCTCAGTCATATCTAGCTTTTTTACAAATTTACTAATTCTATTAGATATGGGTTAGTTATTTAGTTGCATAAAATTTTCCAGAGTGTGTAATATTTCACCTCATTGAGCGACTTGTTTTTTGGTAGGGGCATTAGCTTTACTTATCGTCAGGAAAATATAGGCTCCTCCTACTAGCAACGCTAATCCACTAGCTGCCGCATGAGCGGTAAATATAGATTTATTATCAATAATTGGCTGAAGCAGTATTGGAGAGAAGAACTGCCCCAGAAATACTGCTGTGGTCATCCCACCTATAATTTTACCCCGCTTAGCCGGATTCGTCACTTCAATAAGCCATAAGTTGCCGTTGGGCATCAGTAGGCCTGCGCCAAAACCTGCTATTGCCGTACCAACCATCACGGGCCAGAAACTAGCAGTTAGAGCAACCAATCCGTAACCTACGGTCATCAGTCCGAAGGTAAGTCCGTAAATGGCGGGAAAAGTCATCCGCTTTTTCAGCACAGGATGCAAGAGAGAGGCGGCAGCGGCAAATACCGTGGCAACAATTACTCCCAGCCCTAACAAAGATTCTTTTTCAATACCAATCTGTTTTAGGAGAAAAGGAGATTGTACCGGAATTACGTAGAACAAGGCCATTCCGAAGAACGTGGCAGCGTAGGCCCAAACGATCGGGGTTCTTTTGAAACCACGGGTATCACTCTCTGATGAGTCTTTTGAATTTGCTTCATTAGTGCTAGGTTCTTTCAAAAACGCAAGAACGAACCCGATCACCGGTAATGAGAATAGGTAGAGCAAAAATGGGTACCGCCAACTTATATCAGCGAGTAGGCCGGACAGCGCAACGAATACCGTTCCACCCAGAGCCATAAATGCAGCCTGGGTACCTAAAAATGCGTTTCGCTCATCGCCTTCAAAGTAGTCTCCGATGAGGGTAGTAGCGGTAGTCATAATAAACCCTACTGAGATTCCCAGTACTGCCCGACTAGCCAGCAAATGATAAATATTATTTAGTAGGAAGCCCGCACCACCGGCTAAGGCGTACACAACCATTCCCAGCACGAACAACTTAATCTTACCGAAGCGATCGATGAGTCCCCCAGCAATGGGCGAAAACAACGCAATCGATAAAGCGGGTGCCGTAAGCACTAAGCGCGTTAAGAAATCAGCATTTTGTACTTCAGAAAAGTGATCGGCAATAATGGGTAGGGCTGGGGCAATGAGCGCACCTGACATTACCGTAAGGCTGCTAGCCAGTAGTAGGGTAATTTTTACCCAGCGAGAAGATTCCATAGAAAGGGAAACAGAACTTTCTACTGATAGTTTATTGAATTTTTCAATATCCCTTTACTAGTATTTATGGACACTGGCGTATTAAGTATTTGTTAAGAAGGTTATCTTTTTGTTACCAATCGCGAACCTACTAGTTTGGCTTAATTGCCCTTCTATATTTGTACAATACCAAGAGTTTTCTAACCTAACCAAACTAACTATGAAAAAAGCGTGGATACTACTTTGTATCTTTTCTCTGTCGTTCACTTCCTGCCGAGAAATTATTGATGAGATCCTGGATGATATTCACTCCGGTGATGATGACACTAAAGAAATAGCCTTTACCAAGATCGGTTCAATTATATTGGATGCCAACGGCGAATCGGAAGGTGCCGCTGAGATTTCAGCCTACGATCCTAAAACCGCGCAACTCTTCGTGGTGAATAACGCGGGTGACCAATCGAGCATTGACATCGTTGATTTATCCGATCCAACGAGTCCTACATTGGTAAAGAGTATTGATATAACTCCCTACGGAGCCGGGGTAAATAGTGTAGCGGTGAGCAAAGGGCTATTAGCCGCGGCAGTAGAAGCCGAAGAAGCTACCCACCCAGGGGTAGTTGTGTTTTTTGATACCGAAGATTTATCTGAAATTAGTAATGTAACGGTTGGTGCCTTGCCCGATATGGTCACATTTAGCCCCGATGGGCAATTGGCTTTGGTGGCTAACGAGGGTGAGCCGAACGATGAGTATACCGATGACCCGGAAGGCTCGGTATCTATCATTCAGATTCATCAGTCGTTTGCCGTTACTACGTTAGGTTTTGAAGGATTTAATAGTGCTGAAGATGCGCTGGAGCACGATGGCTACCGAGTATTTGGCCCTCACGCTAATCTAGCCCAAGATACCGAACCGGAGTACATCACTGTATCGGATAACTCGCTGGTAGCTTGGGTATCGCTTCAGGAGAATAACGGACTGGCCCGTATTGATCTGGTAACCAAAACCATTACCGGAATATTCCCGCTCGGATTTAAAGACTATAGCTTAGCGGAAAATGCTATTGATGCTAGCGATGAAGATGGCACTATTCAGCAAGCTCCCCGCCCTGCTTTCGGAATGTATCAGCCCGATGCTATTGAGGTTTACAGATCAATGGGTTCTAATTATGTAATCACCGCTAACGAAGGGGATGCCCGCGATTACGATGGTTTTTCGGAAGAAGAACGAGTGGAAGATTTAGTGTTGGATGAAACTGTTTTTCCAAATGCAGCTATGTTACAACAGGAAGAAAACCTAGGCCGCTTACAGATTACGACCACACTAGGTGATACGGACAGTGACGGCAAATACGAAGAACTATATTCTTACGGTGCTCGCTCGTTTAGTATCTGGGACGGAGGCACTGGAATGCAAGTATACGATAGTAACAATGAGATAGAAGATATTATCATTGCTGAAGGCTTGTACGAAGACGGTCGTAGCGATGCTAAAGGGGTAGAACCCGAAGGGGTAGCGATAGGAAAAATTGGCAAGCATACTATCGCCTTCATTGGTCTGGAGCGGGTAGATGCCGTAGTGGTATACGATGTAAGTGACCCTTACTACCCGGTGTTCCTGCAAGTGCTAAAAAGCGGTGATGCTCCCGAAGGTTTACTCTTCATTTCCGCTAAAGATAGTCCTAACAGTAAAGACCTATTCATTGTGAGTTCGGAAGACGATGGGCAAGTGATTATTTTTGAGAATTAGAATGTTGAAGAGCTACAGGTTTAAGGTGACAAGTTCGGACCACCTTAAACCTGTAACCTCTAAGCCGAAAATGGCTTATCTTCTGAGTGTGAAATTAGCGAGAAGTACTCGGCTCCGGCGAAATAAACCTTAAGGTGTCGGTAGAAGAATATAGCATCATATTTTCACCAGTGATCTCGTAGGTTTCGGCATTTACTAGTATTCGTTCAAATAAACTTTCTAGACTTCCTACGCTGTCTGATTTAATCTTCTCCATACCTTTCATCATCAATATTTCGATGGCACATTGTTCGTCGAACGTATACTCTCCCCAAAATCCTTGGGTCATTTTGCCCCCAAACTGATAATTACCTTTGCCTGCCTGACTCGTTCTGAAGTAGATAAAAAAGTTATGTTCGGCTAGTTTCACACCGAATGGCGCAGAATTGCCACTAATACTTATCAACTGCCACCGTTGCTGAATAGCGGCCGGAACTGAATAATAATCGCTCCTCGATTTATCCAGATAGTCGTTAAAACTTTGTCCGTGAAAAGTGATTGGTACTGAAAGTCCACATCCCAGTAGAAAGCAAAGGATCAACAGCAGCCACGTCACTCTCATTTCTAAATAGTTTATAACTCAGGCGTGCAATAAGTGTACCTTTCACCAAAAATTCTAAGAGTCCATTGATGTTTACGGTACTTCCGCCCCACAATTCTTTAAAGCTTCTTCCAGTGCCCAACCGGTGAAAGATGCGTAGTTGAAGTCAATATACTTACGCCGTTCACCCGGCGGGTTCATCATGCTCTTAATTTTCTTCTGCATCTGAGGCGCTAAGGAGCAAGACTTCTCACCGATCAGCTGTAGGCTACGAGCAGCCTGCAACGCCAGCCAGTTTCGCTCATCGCCCAGCCACTTTTCATAAACTGGGTAAGCAGGTTCGCAGTCACCTAGCAGACAAAGCGTTTCCGCCGCCATTAACTGCACGGCAGCCGACTCATCTTCTAATGTGGCTTTTATCTGCGATTGATACGCACCAGCTTTTTCTCCCAAATCTCGCAATCCCACCATCGCCCAAAAACGCACTCCACTATCTGGGCTTTCTAAAGCTGTAACAAGCTTCTGCGGATCGGCCATACCCACCATTTCGGCCGCATTCAGTACCTTCTTAACATCAAACGACGAGCTACGGGCAACTTCGTAAGGGGATGAATTCTCAGCCCGCAGTAGCATTTCAGTTTCGTACAACAAGCCAATATCCTTTTTCTCTACCATCCATTCGTTCAGCTGGTTGTGCAAATCCTGTTTAATGTCTTGGTACTCATCAGCATCAGCTAGATTATTTAATTCCTGCGGATCTTGTTGCAAATCATATAGCTCCTCGGCTGGTTTACGTTGCCACATTTCCATTGATTCTTCCGATAGCGTTCTGGCTTCTCTGTACTGCCGCAATAGCCGATAGCTTTCCTTCTGATCACCCGAAATAAGGCCCGGCTGAATGTAGGGCAGATACGGCATATAGTGACGAATGTAAATGTATTGATCATTCAACACGGCCCGAGACATTTCGTACATATCGTCGGCCCGGCTGCGGGCTCCGTACACATAAGCGCGCGGTTCAGCTACTGATTCTCCCAAAAAGGTTTGCCCCTGCATATGTTCGGGAATACTGACCCCAGCCAAATTAAGTGTTGTTGGCGCAAAATCTACAAAGCTGACCAGTCGTTCGGCTTCTGTACCCATTGCCTGAGGAGCCAGATGCTGGTACTTTTCGGGAATATGCACGAGTAGAGGAACGTGCAACCCAGTTTTGTATAGCCAGCGTTTGTAACGGGGCAAGCCAAAACCGTGGTCGGCGAAGACAAAAACAATCGTGTTTTCGGTTAAGCCATCTGCATCCAGACTATCTAATATCTCGCCCACTTGCCGGTCAAACTCCGTAATCAGATCGTAGTAGCGGGCCCAGAGTTCGCGGGTTTCCTGCGTTTCGGGGTAGTACGGTGGCACCGGGGCATTGGCTGGATCGTGTAGCATATTCTCAGGCAACTGAGCGGTAGCTTCCTGATGACGTTCAATAGAGTTACCGCGCCCTTCGTGGGTTGCCCCAATAGTGAACATACTAAAGAATGGCCTTTCCGCCGGGCGGTTGCGCCAGGGAGCTACGTCTCCTTTCCAATAATCCCATACCCCTTCCGGACTGAAATTAAAATCAGTTTTCCCGTTGTTGGTCGTAAAATAATTCGCACTATCGCGTAGGTACTCCGGAAATGTTTCAATGAAATTGGGTTTGG
>NZ_JBARYM010000704.1:0-25220 GCF_049647865.1 Tunicatimonas sp.
CCTACTCTGTCACCCTCGAAGTAGAATCGGGTAATGGCTGTGGACAAAGGCTTGCCAAAGAAGTCACCATTTACGAACCGCCCGATCCTAACTTTTCCCTTCCGACGGGGCAGGTTTGTACGAATGGGGCTGTCGCTTTCAATAATCTGACGGACGCTAAAGGGGCCGATATAGATAGTTTAATTACTTACCAGTGGTTGGTAGATGGCGAACTGGTGTCGGAAGAAGCTGATCCGAATATTGTGTTTGCGGAGGGAGGAAATAAAACCTTGCAGTTAGTGGCCAGTATTCCGGGCTGTACCGAGACTTTTGAAACTACGGTTAATGTGATACAGGGACCAACGGTCGATTTTGGCCTTCCGGCTCAGCTATGTGCGGGGGAAGTCATCACGCTGGAGAATCAAACGACGGGAGATAATGTTACGGACTATGAGTGGAGCTTTGGCGACGGGGGTACTCTGGAAACGCTGTCGGCGGAAGCAGTGGAGTATACATTTGCTGAGGCGGGTACCTATGACATTGCCCTTACTGCTAATACCTCTCCCGGTTGTGCCAATGTGTCGCGTCAAACTGTTACGGTCTACGAACAACCGACGGTGGGCTTCATTTCTGATGTAGCCTGTGCCGGAGTAGTTACCCTTTTCACCGATACTACTACGGCGGGTAGCAACGCTAATATTATTGGTTGGAGCTGGGACTTTGGCGATGGTAGTGAACTGGCTGACGAACGTAATCCTACGCATACTTTTTTGCAGGCCGGAACCTACTCCGTTACCCTAACTACGCAATCTAGCGGAGGCTGTGCGGCTACGGCAACGCAGACCGTCACAGTAGAAAGTCCGGTAAGTCCAGCATTTACGGCAGGGCGGGTTTGTCCATCTGAGGGCGATCCGTTTTTGTATCAATTCAACGATAGCTCTACGGTGGTAGCGGGCGAGATTATTACGCAACGGCTGTGGACAATTAATGGTGAAAATTTTACTGATGCTGTCGTAACCTACCCGTTTGCCGAACCAGGAACCTATGCGGTGTCGCTGACGGCCTTTGCTTCGTCGGGTTGCAACGCGGTGCGCACGGACTCTATTGAGGTGCCAGCCTTGCCTCAGATTCGGTTTCAAGCAGCTACTAACTGCGTGGGTGAGCCAGCTACGCTGATAAATAAAAGTGCAATAGACGGTTGGGAGGCAGCGCAGTACACTTGGGACATTACTTCGGTGGGCAACGTGTTTGACGTCTCGCCTACCGTAGTGTTTTCCGAAGCAGGAGAGTACCCTATCACCCTGACGCTAGAAACCAAAGCGGGGTGCACCTTTTCTTGGGATAGTACGATTGTGGTTCAAGCTGCTCCGGTAGCCACTTTTGAATTGGATCAACCGTCGGGTGGGGCTCCGTTAACAATTAAACCTACCAACCTTTCTCAAGATTATTCACAAGCGCAGTGGAGAATCAATGGCGAATTGGTCTCGGAAGAAGCTACCCCTTCGTTTACCCTAGAAGAACGCGGAGAATATACATTGGAATTAGTAGTATTCAACGAAACAGGCTGCTCAGATACTACTCGCCAGACAGTTGAAGTAGTAGATCCTACATTGGGTATAGCCGTTCGGGAGCTGCTACGCCTAGAGGGCAGTGATGGCTCGTCGCAGCTTATTTTATCAATAGAGAATGAGGGAACGTTGGCTGTATCAAATATGCAAGTATTGGTGCAATTGGGAGATGTGGTAGCCCTTACCGAACAGATTGATAAGACCCTACTGCCTGGTCAGAGGCTTAATTATCCACTACAGACTTCGCTGGCTAATATTCGTAATCAGCAAAATCCGGTTGAGTACGTCTGCACTACCGTACGCATTGAGAATGAAAAAGCTAATGAGAGCCTAAACATTATTAGCGAATTAGATACCACTAATAACCGAGCGTGCCTTACATTAGCTAACTCGTTTTTGGTGGAAACACCTTTCCCTAACCCGGCCGATACTGAGGTGGTTGTATCGGTGCTACTGGAAGTTGCGGAAGCCGTGCAATTACGCCTTATCAGTTCTATGGGGGAGCAAGTTCTTTCCCAGCAACTGCCCAATGCCCAACCAGGATTAAATACGGTAGTGCTGGATGTTTCTCAAACCCCAGCGGGAATTTATACGCTGGAAATAACAGCGGTCGGGCAGACCATTAGCCATCGGGGGATTGTAGGGTTGTAGGTTGGAAGAAACCCGTACTAGTATGCTTTCGTTTTAGTAAAGGTGGAAGCAGTTAGTTAACGTACTTTTGAGTAAATAAAATATTGAATATGGAAGCAGTTATCTTTTCCCCTAAGAATAAAAAAGAGGTAGAATTACTACAACAGTTAGCTAAACAGATGAGAACAAAAGCTACTGTAATTAGTACTGAAGAACAGGAAGATGCTTTTCTGCTCAAAGCAATGATCGGCGGATGAACGGGCGAAAATTCTACTCGGGAAAAAGTATTTAATGCGCTTTCTTGATATTTATTACTAAGCTAATGTTAAAATAACACGATATAGCATGACGATAGAAAGAGTTAACAATGAAATAATATTTCGTGTATCGGGTGATATTGCAGTGGATGATTTGCAAGACATCGCTGATCTTTTAGAATTTCGAGAGCTAGCTAAAGATTCTAAGGCAGTTCAGAATGATGTCAACCAGTTAGTCAAAACAGTAAAAGCAGGTCGCTGGAAGAAAACGGAAAAAAAGCTTAGTCGGTGAAGATAGTTGTAGATACTAATGTGGTATTTAGTGGGATGTTGAACACAGATAGCCGAATCGCCAATAGTATCCTTCGCCCTAAAACTACGTTTACGTATTACTCTACCGATCAACTTCGGGCTGAGATTGATAATCATTCAGTTAAATTAATGTCTCTAGCTGGTTATACTGAACACGAGTTTAGACGAGTATTGGAACTCTTCGTTCGTAAAATCCGCTTTGTCGATAGACAGATAATCCCTGATCACTTTTATACCGATGCACTAGCACTTACTGAAGATATAGATATTGATGATACTGAGTTTGTAGCGTTAGCTATGTATCTTGACGGAAGGCTCTGGAGTGGAGATAAAACGCTGAAAAAGGGACTAATTAAGAAGGGATGGAATCGCTTTATCTCTGTCGATGAACTCATCATATAGTAGATGGCGGCATAGAGTTAGCTATCATACAGACAGCAATATTTTCTCTGTCAATCAAAGAGCAGTCGGGTAGCATCATTAAAGTCAGGCAACCGTTTGAGCACAATGTCAAGTAATATATTGGTATTGTGAAGTACCCTATCCATTATTGGTACTTGGTAGATAAATGTTCATGTTTGGCTAGGTCAGCATCTTGATCCGACAAAAAGCCACCCCATTTTTCTAAAAATTTGGTTGCTTTCCACTCAGTTTTAGGCATAAGAGCTACCTCTACCTCGCCTTCAAAGAGAGAAGGATTGTAAGGAACCTGAATAATGCCTTGTTCGGATACTTTTGCTGTAAACCTGTATGTCTTCATATTTCTGTTAGTACTCAGTTAAACGAAGATACATAAGAAATGATTATGCAAATTGTATATCTTCCCCAACCCCCAGTGGGAATTTATACGCTAGAAATAACAGTGGTCGGGCAGACCATTAGCCACCGAGTGATTGTAGGGTTGTAGGTCTAGTATATGGTCATAAGATAAGAAAACCAGGATTTTTCCTAAGATTATTTTGATAAATTGGCAATACTACCGCGAAATTTGCTGATACATTCAGCGTTTGTTTACTAATTAGCGTATATTTGATAGAATTTTTTAAACAAACAAATCTCATGGCACATAACCTAAAACTTGATAAGATAGACCGTAAGATACTGGAAATACTCCAGTCCAATGCCAAGATCACCAATGCCCAACTCTCTAAGGAAATAGGTCTTTCTCCTGCTCCGACATTGGAGCGAGTAAAAAAGCTAGAAACATTAAATGTAATTGATAGCTACCACGCTAAGCTAAACACTGCCAAGATTGGATTAGGGATCAGCACCTTTGTCATGATTAAACTCACCGGTCACGATAAAGGAAGTATTCAAACCTTTATTGAGGCAGTGAATCAGATTAATGAAATTATTGAGTGTCATCACGTAACGGGCACCAGCGATTTTATCTTGCGAGTAATTGCTAAAGACATAGCTTCTTATCAGCAGTTGATGCTCAACAAAGTGAACGAAATTACCGTAGTGGACAGCCTACAGTCACTAGTGATTTTATCTACCTTTAAAGATAGTAAGTCACTACCCATCCCGGAAGAATCTGATGTAGTGAAAGTGTAATGTAATTACAAAAACCGGATACCGGAAGTTGAAAAATTTATTTAGTGAATAATGATTGATGACTAGTGATAATCTCAACAATCAGCCATCCCGGACTTGATCCAGAATCAGCAATCGAACCTTTGAACAATTGAACCATCTTTTACTAGACTAATGACTACTACCGATTCACCTCGATTGTTATTAAATGCTGAGCAGATTACTCAGAAAGTAACTCGAATTGCTTATCAGATATACGAACGCAACTTCGCTCAGGAGAAAATCATTCTGGCGGGAGTACTAGACCGAGGTTACCATCTGGCGGAACTGATTGTAAAGGAGCTAAATAAAATCAGTCATTTTTCTGAGGATGAAGAGTCGCTTAAATTAGTAGAAGTATCACTGAAAAAATTTACGCAACAGCAGACTCAAGTAGAATTTAACGTGCCCGTTACTGATTTTGACGGAAACAGTATTATTCTTGTTGACGATGTGCTAAACACGGGGCGCACTTTAGCCTACTGTTTACCATCTCTTCTTGAGCGCCCAATTAGTAGTCTGGAGATTGCGGTTTTAGTTAATCGTAGTCATATTCAATTTCCAGTGATGGCTAATTATACCGGGTTAGAATTAGCTACTACGCTTCAAGAACATATTGAAGTAATATTCGAGCCTGATAGTGAAGGTGTTTATCTACGTTAAGTGCTATTCTCATTTTTGCTTTCGTATAATTTTAACCTACGATGACAACTAATTAAATCCTATACGTTCATAACTTTTTTATGCATCTAAAAGATAAATAATTGCATTCAATTGAAATATTCACTTATTTTTGTGCTAGAATATCAGATGTCTCTTTTATAAGAGATTGAATTTATGGAGAGTACCCGATCAAAGTCCATTGAATCGAAAGAATATACTGTCAGTTCTGAAGGTGCCTTTGCTCAGAAGGCAGACAAGGCGGGTATTCGCGGGCTAGTGCATATAAAAGAAATTCACTGGCAACCGGGTAATGCATTTGCTACGATTATAGCAGCTAACGATATATCAGGCCCGGTGCGCTTGCCAATTCATGCGGTATACCAAACCTTTGGTAAAGGTGAGGGGCAGCTTCGGAAAATAGTTGATCTGCTACTGACCGGTGGAGGACAACGAGTCGAGGCTATTATTGATTCAAGTAATCCCGACCAGTCAAATTTGTCAGTTGCCGTTACCGCAACGTTAAATGATACAGAATCGGAAAAGCCGATAATTGCTCTTGATTTTTCACCTCAGTGCGAACAACCGCTTTCCCAGGCGCACCTTCTACCAAAAATTGTTCCTTCAGGTTTTTTAGCAGTAGAAGCGCAGACGGGAAGTATTATAGAAGCAAACCCAGAAGCACTGGTGCTACTGGGAATTACTGATGATGAGGTAGCGAACATTCCTTGGCAACGAACGCCCGAGTGGCTTCAGTTTATTCGCGAAGTAGTAAATCAGGGTAGCGTTACTAATCGGGTGTTAGAGATAATGCCTGATAAAACCTGGCTACTGTTTTCTGCTCAATACACCGAAGGTAACATTTATATGGTAGCCCAGGATGTTTCATCAATTCAGCAGCAGATAAAAAATTTGGAGCAGGTGAATGTTGGTTTAGACAATTTTGTTTATCACGCTTCTCATGACCTGCGAGCTCCTCTTCGGTCAATGCAAGGGCTGATTACCCTTCTTCAGAATGAGACTAACGACGCTGAGCGTAATAGATTTGTTGGACTGATTGAAGGAAGCGTCAAGCGATTAGATGCCTTTTTGGTAAACCTACTTAGTATATCTCGCTCACGAAGCTCTACCCCGCGGCCACTTCTAAAGATTAACTTTATGGTAGAAGTGGAACAGTCAATTAGCAGCTTTTTTCATTTAGAGGATCATAAAAACTTAGAAATAAGCACCCGGATTAGCCAGCCTTGCTCGTTTGTATCGGATTTAACGCAAATTCGGGTTATACTCAATAATATCATCTCTAATGCTTTCAAGTATCGGCGCTATGGGGTCCGAAAGTCTCGAATTAAAGTAGAGGTGAGAATCAGTAAGAAACAGGCGAATATCAAGATATCAGATAATGGAATCGGCCTAGCGGAGGAGCACATTCCCCGCGTATTTAATATGTTTTATCGGGCTACCGACCGTAGTGAAGGCTCAGGCTTGGGTCTATTCATTGTTCATGAAACGGTAGAAAGATTGAAGGGAAACATTTCTATTAACTCTCGGCCAAACCGCGGTACTGCCCTCACTGTCACCCTTCCTAATCAACACCATAAATCTTCTTCATCTAGCTAAATTAAGGTAAGGGGTCTTTTTCGTCTACAAGCTTTCAAGCAGTAGCAGTTATCAAATCTTTACAAAAGGTTACGATTCCTGCGCTAAGATTGAGTGTTAGTGCTATTGGTACGAGAATTAGCCGAAGAAATCACGAATACTTTTATAAATTACGGTCAGATTTCTGGGTGATTGTTGATGTAAAGTAGCAAGTAGTTCATTGACTCTTCTATGCACTTTACAGTTTCGCGTTTTTAATCGCTAGATAATCTGATTGATGTTAATCTAAGCAGGTGTGTTACGTAAAATTGGTTTCTTTCTGATTGGACTACTACTGGTAGCTGCCGGAATTATTGGCTATCAGGAATACGTTGCTGAACCAACGTTGCTAACTGCTGACCAATTAGTGGCTGAAGATGCCTTGTGGGTATATCATTCTAAAAGTTTCCCTGCCAATTGGGCTGACATGCAGCATAGCCCATTAGGTCGGCTTATTGCTTCCGTTCCTGATGTTCGGGATATTAAACGAGGAGTGAACGCGCTAGATAGTACAGCGCTCCTTTCTCTTCTCAACAACCGATCTGTATACATTGTAAGTCACGTTATTGGCAACGATGATATTGGTCTCTCATTCTACTTAGATTTAAAGAATACTAATACACCTACCGACTGGAAAAACCTAGTAGCAACGGTAAGGAATTCACCCGAATGGAAGGTGGAAAGCCAACAGTACCAAGGGGTTAGTATTCAAGAGTGGGTTCATCAATCTCAGCAGGTTCGCTTTTCCTGGATACAAACCAACAACTTTATTGTTGGTAGCTTTACTCCTTTTTTGGTAGAAGATCAAATTCGGCGATTAAGTAATACTGAAGTACCGGAACAATCGTGGCGAAGAATGTTATCTCAAAGTGCGTTTTCCCAGCACGATCAAGGTGACGTTATCATCAATGGTAAGCAGTTATCCCGCTTCGCTTCAGTATTCACTACTGACCAAGAAAACCGGGCTAACTTTTTGATAGATGCTTTAGCTGACTGTCTGATGTTAGATGTATCAATTGAGGATAATCAATGGCTGTTTAGTGGATTTAGTGAAGCATCACCAAACAAAACATATTTATCGGTCTTCAACGAACAGTCGGCTGCTCCATTTGGTCTAGGGAGCTATCTTCCCAGCCGGACAGCTGCTATTCGCCAATGGACATCTTCTGAAGCCAGTTCCTGGCTGGAGGAGTACACCGAATTTTTATCTCAAACGAAGGATAGTAGTCACCTATCACAACTACGGCGGCAGTTTCAAGACAAAACAGGAAATACCTTGACTGATTGGTTTTCTTGGGCAGGCAATGAGTTAGGAGTAGTTACTTTGGAAGCAAGTTCAAGTAAAGAAGACCACTTGATTATAGTAGAAATTGCCGATGTAGCTATACTAGAACAGAATCTGCAATCTTTAACTGGTCATTCGGATTCGCTTTCGTTTCAAGAGACATACGCGGGTTATACTTTGCGGAATCTGCCCGATGGTACGTTGCCCAATTTGCTTACCGGTGAATTGTCTTCAGCACCGAGCGAATACTTTTGGTACCACGATGCTACTCATTGGGTGCTTTCCAATAGCCTTAACGCTCTGAAACGCTTAATTTCCGATCAGATAGCCGAAAACACTTGGAGTAGAACACCCGGGCAGAGTCGCTTTTTAGAACGATCTATTAATCCCGCTAACCTTAGCTTACTGATAGATATGCCCCACTACCGAGAGCAGTGGATTAATAGTCTATCGCCAAAATGGGCTGAGTGGGCTAAATCACAAGAAGCTGAACTAAACCAACTCAATGAGGTTGCCCTACAATTTAGCACCATGGGAGAGGAGTACTATACAAATATGGTGGTAACCTATCATACTGAAAATCAACCGGCGAGTAGTGGCTTCATTACGGCTAATCGGCAGCGGATAGATACAGCTATTTCATCTAAACCTTTTGTAGTACGAGGGGGCAATCAGGAAATTCGGGTGGTAGTGCAAGATCAATCGAACGTAATGCATCTTTTACATCCGACTCAGCAGACGATTGTCTGGTCAGACTCAACGAAAGCGTCTTTGGTAGGAGAGGTGACTCAGATCAATTTACCCGGAAGCTCCGCCCCCAACTATGTTTGGGCCACTGATTCAGTCTTGCATCTGGTTAATCGGGCGGGTAACTACGTAAACGGCTACCCCTTTTACTTGCCGGAAGGTATTAGCGTTCAGTATCTTTCAGTTTTTGACTACGAGCAGGACGGAAATTACCGGTTTCTAATTACTGACCCGCAGGGGCAACTCTGGTTATTTAACGCGGATCGTGATAATCTGGAAGGTTGGAATCCATTATCGCTTACCGTTCCGTTAGCTGAAGCTCCTAAACATATTCGGGTTCGTGGTAAAGACTGCATTGTAGCCTTGTTAAAGAACGGTCTGTTGTATCTTCTGAACCGAAGAGGTGAAGCCTATCCGGGGTTTCCTGTAGAGCTAGGACAAGCTTGTGAAAATCCGTTGTTCGTTAACATTGATAATACATTTGCCGATTCTGAACTTACCACTGTGACCGAAAGTGGGGAAGTTATCTCATTAAATCTGGAAGGAACATTACTTAAGCGGGAGCAATTACTTCGTACTTCTGCCAATACCCATTTTCTTCTTTGCCCTGACCGACTGGAGAAAGATTTTGTTATAGTTCGCCAGGATGAGCAACGATTGAGTGTTCTTGACAAGGACGGTAGAGTCTGGTTTGAGCAGTCGTACTTCACTCCGGGAGCTCTCGGTCGAGATGAACTGTCAGTACAATACTACAATTTTGGAACCGACAATCAGGTTATAGCGATCAGTGATAAAGTACAAGAATTCACTTACTTATTTGATCGGCGAGGTAAGTTGTTTAATAACCGTCCGGTTGAGAGCCGAGGCGAGGTGGCGCTACTGTACTCAGAGGCTAATAATAAATATCAGCTGTATCGAGTTTATGCAGATGAATTAGCTGTAATCACCTTTTAAGATCTAATTACGGTAGCACTTTATCAGTTTTTCGGCACCCTCTCGGGCAGTAATTTTACCGTGAAGCACTTCTTTTTCTATTGGTGGCAGTATTTTCTGAATACTCTCTTGTCGGAAAAAATGTTGAGAAAGCTGCTGCTGAATTAGTTCGTACATCCAGCTTTGTTGCTGTTGTTGCCGTTGCTGCTGAAAATAATCAGATGCTTTAGTGTGAGTCACAAACTGCTGAATGTAGCTCCAAATTTCGGATAACCCTTGGTTGTGTAAAGCTGAGCAGGTGACTACTTCCGGTGATGGTTTTCCTGGTACGGGAGGAAAAAGGTGAAGTGCTTGCTCGTAGTTTTTTTTTGCAATCTGTGCCGCTTTCTTGTTGCTACCATCGGCTTTATTAATAGCAATGGCATCAGCCATTTCCATAATCCCCCGCTTCATACCTTGCAGTTCATCACCAGCTCCGCTAATCATAAGAAGAAGAAAAAAGTCAGTCATGTGGCGAACCATTGTCTCCGACTGGCCTACACCCACCGTTTCAATAATAATTATGTCATAACCAGCGGCTTCACAAAGCAAAATAGCTTCTCGGGTTTGTTGAGCTACTCCACCTAAATAATTACCGGTAGCACTAGGACGAATGTAAGCCGCACTTTGCTGACTTAACTGTTGCATACGAGTTTTATCACCCAAAATACTTCCCTTTGATTGCGGGCTACTGGGATCTACGCTAAGTACCGCAACGCGACATCCTTCTTGGATTAAGATCATACCCAGTTGGTCAATAAATGTACTCTTTCCTACTCCTGGTACTCCGGTAATTCCCAATCGAAGGGAATTGCCAGTGTAGGGAAGAAGTGCACTAATAATTGTTTGGGCCAAGTTCTGATTAGCAGCAAGCGTACTTTCTACCAAAGTAATAGCTTGACTTAATACGAAGCGGTTGCCAGATCGTATTTCGTCGGTATACTGGCTAGTTGTGAGCGTTCCTCGTCTCATGTTTCACAATACATTTCTTTAAATAAGTGATGTAGTACGTTGGTGTTTAAGAAAATAAGATAATAATTTAAGATATAATATAGTTTATCTACCTACAAAGACAGCAATAGTCTTAGCAATAATAGTATTACATTTTGTATTAATTTAGTAAAAAATTAAACTTTTTAGAGTATATTTTGATTGTAAGTATAAAATATATCTATATTATTTTACTATTAGCCATTATTTAATATTTTTATTAATAATTAGCGTTAGTCGGATCAATTAGCGTGGCATTGCCTACCTAAGTTGTTTATTATTCAGGTCTACCTATGAAATACTTACTACTTAATTTTCTTTTTATTTACTTAAGCTTAACAGCAACTGTTGGTCAGGATGTTGACTACACCTTTAATGTTCTCGCCCACCAAGGAGAGGTTTTTTACCGGGCTGATTCAGAAAGTACGTGGATACCTATTGAGATTGGAGTAGAGCTACGAGAAAATCATTTGATAAAGATCGAGAAGGGAGCCTATCTGGGGTTAGTTCATCAAAGCGGAAAAACTATTCCTTACCGCAAAGTGGGTACTTACGAAGTTTCTCGGCTGCATAAACAAATTAAATCAAGTCCATCGGAAGTTTCTCGGAAGTACGCTAATGCCTACGTTGAGTCAATTGTTAACCCTGGTAATAGTGCTAAAGAAACTACCCGGTCGGTAGAAAACAGAAAGCTGAAAATGTATCTACCCAATTCAGTAGACGTTTATAGTCCAGAAGTGGTACTACGCTGGAAGGATCAAGAAACGCTGACTGATGATTATGAGGTGGTGTTTAAAAATATGTTTGACGAGGTACTTATGGTGAAGGACGCGACCGATACTAAACTTTGGCTAGACTTTGAGCAAGAACCCATTGCCTCGGAGAGACTATTGATTGTAAGCGTTCAGAAGAAGCTGCACAAAGAAGTGCAATCAAGTAGCTACGGTATCAAACATATGACTTCCGATGAATCGGCGCAAATTGAACAAGAGCTTAAAGAACTGAAACTCGTATTTTCAGGTGAAGAGAGTGCATTAGATAAATTAATCTTAGCCTCTTTCTACGAGCAAAATAATCTGCTAGCCGACGCACTCACCAGCTACGAATACGCTATCACCTTATCTCCTGATATAGAGGCTTTCCACGATGCCTACGATCAGTTTGTCTTCAGAAATGGCTTAGGGCTATAGTTTTTTTGGCATCTTCTTAATTTTTGCAAGTTTCTACGCGTTACTTTAGTCTAGCTAACTTCTAACGATGATTGAAGTAATTCAGGAGGCTGATCAACAGCTTTTTCTGTGGTTAAACAGCCTGCATGTCCCCTGGCTTGATCCGGTGATGTACCTGATCACTAATAAGTACACTTGGTTTCCGGCTTATGCTTTAGTTGTTGCTATTTTACTACTAAAGTATCAGTGGGAGGGAGCGAGGATGGTGCTTTTACTCATTCTAATTATTATAGCGTGCGATCAGCTCACGTCCGGACTTATGAAACCCCTCTTTGAACGCTTGAGACCCTGCCACAATCCGGGATTGGTTAATCAAGTTCACTTAGTGGAAGGTTGCGGAGGAAGATATGGATTTGCCTCCTCACATGCAGCCAATACGTTTGGTTTTGCTACGGGACTGTGGTTACTGCTTCGCAACTGGAGTCAGTGGTTTGTTTGGGGATTCGCTTGGGCCGGGTTGGTTTCTTATAGTCGTATCTACGTGGGCGTTCATTATCCGTTGGATATATTAGTTGGTGGGCTGATTGGATTCGCTGTAGCGATAGTTATTCATCAACTCTACCGGAGGTTACGTCACCATTTGCTAAATACCCTGCCAGCAAAGTATCATTAAGTTTCTTCGATCTATTTGCCTAGTTGACTCTGGAGCATCCGACTAATATATTTCCCAACAATATCAAATTCTAGATTTACGGTATCACCAACTTGCAATTGGCTAAAGTTAGTATGTTGGTAGGTATAGGGAATAATAGCTACGGCGAATGATGAGTCAGTAATATCGAAGCAAGTGAGGCTTACCCCATTGATAGTAACCGACCCTTTCTCTACTAGCAGCTGGTTGTTTGATGTTGGGGTGTAAGAAAAACGAAATAACCAACTGCCCGCTTGATCCTTAATGTCAGTACAGGTAGCTGTCAAATCTACGTGCCCCTGCACAATATGACCATCGAAGCGACCATTGGCGGGCATACAGCGTTCTAGATTAATTCTCGAGGCATTGGTAAGCTTACCTAAGTTACTACGCTTCAGTGTTTCTTGCACTGCGGTTACCCGATACGTAAGTTCCAAGATCTCGGTAACGGTCAGGCAAACGCCGTTGTGACTTACACTCTGGTCAACCTTAAGCTCGGAGGCCATGCTACTGGCAATTTCTAAGTGCTTATTTCCCCCTTCATCAATAGAGTTAACAAGTTCGCCAACAGTTTCAATAATTCCAGTAAACATAAGATTAATTGAAAATGGATAGTTGATAATTGAAAGCTATAGGAGGGGGTTGTCTACCCGCTTCTAGCTTACATAAAACAATTGTTGAGTAGATAATTCAAGTCAGGCCAGAATAAAGGTTGCTGAAGTTATTGCTATCTTTCACCATTCAATCACTTCTTCGTTCAAATTTGTTTCAGAAAAGTTAGTAAATCGTTCATATCCTCTTCATCAATTTGATTAGCCAGACCTTCGGGCATAGCTGAGTAAGCGGCTGCTTCTAGTTGTGCAATTGTATTTCGGGCTACAGTAGATTCATTACCCGCCAGATCAGCTAAGGTTAAAGTAGTGGAGCTTTCCGAGGTAATCACGCCGGTTTGCTTAGTACCATTGGTGAGCGTCACTTCCCACAGCTCAAAACCGTCGGCAATAGAGCGATTAGGGAGAAGGATGTCGTATAAGATAGATTCCTTCGAGCGGTTTCTCACAGTAGAAAGGTCGGGGCCAAACGAAGTACCAAGCTCACCCTTCATTTGATGACAAGTAGCGCAAGATTGCTGAAAAACATTCTTACCGTTCTCTGAATCCCCTGAAGAGGTAAGGTAGGATTGATATTGATTCAGGTTGTCTTCATCGGTAGTTTGCCCGGAAAAAATTAGGCGGGCTGCACTACGAATGCTATCGTCGTCGTGGTTCATTAAATGGACCGTACGTCGCCAGCCTACGGTCGATTGATCTATCTGATTCTCTTGAACCGCCGCTAGTAATAAATGAGTGCGCTCTGATCCGGTTAAAAATACATTAACTGCATTTTCCCGAACATCCGGGGTAAGCGAAGGCCATCGTGTTAGAAGATTTTGACAGGGAGCAGTTCCGGCAGTACGGCGCAACATGCGTAGAGCTTCGTTTTGTACACTGCTGGCGTGCTGCGGAGTAAGCATAGCTAAAAACTGATTCTGATAACGATCTGGATCAGCAATTCCCAGAAATGTAAGGGCATCGTGTTGCCATTCGCTGGAGGCTGAAGAAGAATTAAGTGCTTGTTGGGCTCGCTGAACGGCTACTTGAGCTTCCTTTGGTGGCAGCTGACCTAAACTCGCCAGCAGATTCAAACTAGCCTGACGCAAATTAAGATCACAATCTGGTCGAACGTTCGCTAACATCGTCTTCTTTTCTGCCTGCAATGCAGAAGGCGCAATATCAGCGTACTTAATACCCTGAGATAATCCTTCTAACAGACTTGCGTACCCAGCACTATTTTCCTGTTCTACCGACTGAATAACTTCGGCTATCTCATTCTGGTTACCTTTTAAACCAATCAAAGCCCCCAGTTTTAGAAGAAAGGAAGTCTCTGCATCGCCTTGATTAGCGGCAAAATGGGTTTGGGCAAAAGCCAACCAGTGCTGGTTACCCTGGGGTGAACTTAAAGCCGCGTAATGCACCCATTCGTCAGTAATATCTTGCTCTAGTAGCTGTTGACTGGCCAACTGAGCTTCGGGATTATCCAGTGAGCCTAAACTACAAAGAAGCTGAAATCTGACCTTAGCATCCGAATCGTTTTGTAAAGCTAAAATTTCATTTTTTAAGTTAGGATACTGATTCCAATGCAGCTCAGCCAGCTTGATGGTATTTTCCCGGACACCCGCTTCAGCATCCTGTAAAGCCGTTTTGATTATAGCTTCGTTTAATGCATCTAATCCATCCAACGTCCACAGGGCGTGTAGTCGCCCAACGGCTGAGGTACTGTTAGAAATAATTGCCTCTAGTTGATTGGCTATTTCTATTGCCTGTCGATCTACCAAAAGCCGCTGAGCAGTTCGGCGCTGCCAAAGATTCGGGTGTTCTAGTAAGCCAACGAGTTCTTTACTGGGTAAATCGCCAATAGCGAGGTTGTTTAGGAATTTATCAGGATTTTTGTTCTTGGGTGAAATGCGATAGATTCTCCCTTGATTGGTACCATTATACAGTGCCCCAGATTGGTTCACTTCTTCGCTCATCCACTCGGGGTGCTCAACAATTTGTCGATAATAATCTACCACATATAAAGCACCATCCGGGCCCACATAAAAGTTGACCGGACGAAACCAACTGTCGGTAGATGCCAGAAACTCCTCTTCGCTGAACAATCGATTGGCCTCAAAAGTCGCTCCTTTGGGCTCAATTACGTCAGCATGAACTAAGTTATGAACCGGTTCGGCGATAAAGGTTACCTGCTGATACTTCTCAGGAAATAGATCGCCCAGGTACCAGGTTACTCCGCAAGAAGAAGTAATGGTACCTACGTCGGTTAGTAACTGGTGTTCTGGGTTTTGCGTGATAGGAAAAACTTCGGCACCGGGACCATAAGTAGGCAAGTACTCCGTAGCATCGGCCACTGCTAAAACTGGGTTGCGCTGCATATAGCGCGCTGCCAATACTTCGTGAAAAAGGTGGTTAGCGTTGCTGGTCATAATCTGATGACCCCAGTGATCGAAGGTATGCCCAAATTGCGACTCACCCGACATCATTTCTAGCGCGTAGGTATCCGGACGAAAGCGAACGTTGCGCCCATCGGCATTTACTGGCAAGTTTACTTCAGGATGATTAGGGAAAGTGACCTTCTGGCCTTCTCCGCCAAACTGCTCGTGAAAAAACTTAGTAGAAACAGTACCCTCATGGGCCAGATAAATCCAGTTGTCTAGGCCATATACCGGGCTATTCAGGTTGTGCTGAGGATTGGATCGGGCAAAGCCAGTTAAAACTACCTCGCGCACATCGGCAACATTATCGCCAGTAGTGTCAGCTAGGTACAGTACATCCGGGGCATCGGTAACTAATACGCCTTGTTTCCAGCGCATAATCCCAGTGGGCAAAATCAAGCCTTCGGCAAATGTGGTACTTTGGTCGGGCAGCCCGTCTTTATCAGTATCAGTAAGTAACTTAATCTTTCCTGACCCTTCCGTATCTAACGGATAGCCGTGCATTTCTACTACGTACATCCGCCCGTATTCATCAATCTCCATTGCGACGGGGTCAGCAATCAAAGGTTCGGAAGCGATTAACTCAACGGTAAAACCATCCGCTACCTGCAAGGTGCTAACAGCCTGTTGGGCTTTTTCAGAAAGAGGCGAGGTAGGTTGGCAAGATACCGTAGCCAGTACAATGGCTAGCCAGACTATAAAGAGGTTAAGTGTTTTCATGAAGAGAGCAATTTGTAAGGAAAGTACGAAAGCTACCCAAGTATTCAAAAAATTGGCTAAGAACAGTATTTTTTAGTATGCTCCGCTTTTAGCTGCTGATAGGTAGAATGCTGTTTGGCTCTCTCCCAAACCTCCTTAAAAATCTGGGCTGATTCAGCTTTTACTGGATCATGATGTCGGGGTAGTATTTGTTGACGGGCTTGCTGTTCTGCTTCGGGTGTGGGTTCTTTCTGGGGGTTGGTAGCGTATTTTTTACCTCCGCGATAGTTTGCATAGCGGCGAGCGCGCGTATATCCCATTTGTAAAAATTTCCGAGCCATATCGGCTCCAACAAAATCGTTTCGAGCTAAATACTCCAAGAAAAGCTCGTAAATCTTACTCGACGACTGACGAGCCGTATCAGGATCTTTAAAGCGCCAGTGCGGCAGAATTTCCGATTTATAGGGTTCAACCGAAAGAACCCCCTGCTCCCCTCTACCAATCTGATACAATTCGGGGTGGTTGCGGAAGTTGATACGATCAAATTCTTGGGTGTAGTCAAATTTAGCGCGAGCCATATGGGTAAAACTACCCTGACTGACTTTGGTTTCTTTAACTTCTGGCAGTTAATCCGGTAAATGCTCAGTTAAGTCAGTGAGTGGTGGATTAAAGGATTCTTGGTAGATTTCAAAATAAATAGAATCACCCACTAGCTCCTTTACCTGTACTTTCTCAATAACTTGTTGATAGGTTTTGTAGCAATCAAGCGATTCTTTTAGTGCATCAATATTAGATTCGTTGAGGCTTACAACGCAGTCCATTTCTTCGGGTAAAGACTGCTTCATAATAAAATCTGCCCCTTTTTTGAACGTGCCATCTCCTTCATAGGGTATTGTAAAAAAAGCCAGTCGCTTCAAGTAAGGAACGCCTTCTTCGCGCAGCGCGAGAAACACTTGCTTGGCTACGGCATGCATGACTAAATGGTCGTGGAAACCACTAATACCGTGTACCGGGTAAGACACGAAAATATCTGGTTGAATCTTCCGAATATGATCACTTACAACTTTTTCAATTTTTCTGGGATCCATGTGCTTAAGTCCACTATCCGGCAAGTCAAGCACTGTCATACCGCTTAATCCGAGCACCTTTTCTACCTCCAACATTTCCTGGTAACGTACTTCTCCCATTTCTTCTACGCTAAGCCCTAAACGTTTCCGCTGCTTGGTAGCACCACCCCGAGTGAGGGTTAGTAAGTAAACTTCGTGCCCCTGCTGAAGCTGACGATGCATCGCACCTGCTGGACCAAAGGCTTCGTCATCGGGGTGGGGAAAGACGTAAAGAAATCTCATAGAAAATATGATATATGAAATGCGAAATAGAAAATATGATATATGAAATGCGAAATATAAAACATGAGATGCGAAATATAAAAAATATCAAAGATCGGAGAAAGGAAGAAAGAGGACATGGTATGAAAGTAGATTGACCGTTTTCCGTACTCTCTTCTCTTTTTTTTAGATCTTATATTTCGTATTTCACATTTTTATTTGTTCCCTGTACATTACCCATCATTTATTCTATCATATTGGACCTATCACGGAGTAGATGTAATAGAGGTAAAACGCCAGCAAAATACCTCCTTCCACTTTGCTGATTATTCGGCGGGTAATCATCATCGGGAAGATCATGAACGTAATAAGTAGCATCCAGATCATGTCGGAACGGATGATAACATCGTTAACTTGAATTGTAGCAATAATGCTAGTGAAGCCAAGAATAGATAAAATATTAAAAATATTGGAGCCAATGAGGTTACCCATGGCAATATCGGTTTCTTTTCGCATAGCAGCCACAATGGCAGTAGCTAACTCAGGCAGACTGGTCCCTAAAGCCACTACGGTAATACCAACAACTCGTTCACTTACTCCTAGGGCAATCGCTAGTTCTTTTGCTCCGAACACAAACCAGTTGGAGCCGACCGTTAGTCCAGCTATACCAATAACTAATAATAGAACATCTCGCCATAGGCTGGCAGTAGGCTGGGCAGGCACATCTAATGCTTCAGCCTGAGCTTGTAAGTTTTTAGTCTCTTTTCTAGAATTGAGGATAGTGAAAAAAGTGTAGCCAATCAGCAGCGTAATAAATAGTATACCCTCCCAAAAGCTAATCAGGTTTCCCTGTACTAAGGCAAACATCAGTAGTGAGCTTCCCATAGCCACTGGCCAGTCGATGCGTATAATATCTTTTTGAACCGGCACTGGGGTAATAAATGCGGTGATGCCCAGCACCAAAGCTAGGTTGCAGATATTGGAGCCAATTACATTACCCATCGCAATATCGGGGCTGCCGCTGAGGGCCGACTGAACGCTAATAAACAACTCGGGGGCAGAAGTGCCGAAGGCTACGACTGTGAGTCCAACTACTAAAGGAGAGATTTTCAGACGTAGCGCAATGCTGACAGAGCCTCGTACTAAGAATTCCCCCCCTGCAATCAATACAACAAGCCCTCCTAAAAGTATTCCGATATTAACGATCATGAATGTATGCTATAGTTTATTTCCAAAAGCTAAATCACCCGCATCTCCTAAGCCGGGAATGATATAAGATTTATCGTTTAACTGCTCGTCAATAGCTCCTACCCAAAGGTGATACGGATGTTGAGCTTTCTCCTCAAGCAGAGAAACTCCCTCTGGGGCGGCAATAACGGATAAAATATGTGTTTGAGAAGGTGTGCCGTATTTGCTGATCTGCTCAAGTACTTTAACTAAGGTTTGTCCGCTAGCCAGCATGGGATCGATTAAGATAAGCGGCCGATCTTGAATGCTTGGAATACTCTGGTAGTCAAGCCGAATAGTAAAACCAGCGGGAACGGTAGCATCATGGTGCCGATACGCTCCTATAAATCCGCTATCGGCTTCATCAAAATAATCAAGCACCCCTAGGTGTAATGGTATACCCGCCCGTAATATAGAAACCAGCACTGGTTGTTGCTCGAGTAATGATATATTAGTAGTTCCCAGGGGAGTAGTAATCAACTCTGGCTGGTAGGGTAGCGCTTTTGATAATTCGTAGGCTAAGATTCCTCCTAAACGCTCAATGTTCCGGCGAAACCGCATTCGATCGGTCTGGCGAGTATAATTACGCAACTCAGCCATAAAGTGGTTAGCTACCGATGGCTGCTCGGCCAATACAAATAAGGATACTTGCTGCATAAATTTTAAACCAGACGACACAAATATATGAGTTGTGATGAAGTCTGGTAGTAATGAAATACGAAATAACAATAATTATTCATAAAAAATTGACCTGTTCTAATAGATTACGTAACAAAATCTGCTATTTTGAACTTCTTTCAGCCTAGTATGAGTTTAAAATAACTGAAGTAATAACATTTCGGTCCAAAAATAGTATACCTTTCTCCTTGAGGTTACTTGCTACAAGCAATATTCTATACTGATCGCTTAACTGTAAAATAATCATCAGTAACTTCTCTTAGGCTGGTTGAAAGCATTATCTTGCCAAGATATTTACTTAGAGCTATTTTCTGAGAACCAAACCATATTTTCTGGATGAGCTACATTCAATTTGATAAGAAACAACTACTTGACCTCTCATATTCCTTGAATAAGGAAATCATACGATCCAATAAAGCCGGTGCCTATTCTTCTACTACTATTGTAGGGTGTAACACTAAGCGTTACCACGGTCTGCTAGTAGCCCATCAACCTGGGTTGGAAGGAGTTCATGTATTACTATCATCGCTAGATGAGACAATTATTGTAAACAATGCCTCTTTTAACTTAGGGGTACATAAATATCCGAACGAATACAATCCCAATGGCTTCGTTTACATGAAGGATTTTACCGCTGATCCTATTCCAAAGTCAACGTATCGGATGAAAGATGTGGTGCTAACCCGGGAGTTTCTACTAGTAGAGCACGAAGATCGGGTTCTAATGCGCTACACCGTTGAGCAAGCAAGCGAAGAAATCACGCTGCGGCTGTTTCCCTTTTTGGCTTTTCGTAATGTTAATCAGCTTATGAGGGCCAATGAAGGTATTCAGCCTCATATTACCGAGGTAGAAGATGGGGTGAGTATTCAGTTGTATCCTGAGTACCAGGAAATTTTTATGCAGGTTAGCAATAATGGCAGATTTACCCCTCAAGCAAATTGGTACTATAATATTGAATATCCTGAGGACCTGGAACTAGGCGCATCTTATCAGGAAGATCTCTATGTTCCGGGCTACTTTGAAGTAAAGGCTTCTAAGGGAGATATTGTGTTATTTACCGGTGGGCCTGATGTGATTAAAGCCGGTAATCTACTGCGGATGTTTAACAATCAGACGCGAAAGAGAACGGCACGAAGTTCGTTTGAAAACTGCCTGAAAGTATCGGCTGAACAATTTGTGTTAAAAACCCGGAGTACTCCCGAAGCTCGTAAGTACGACCGTACTGATGTAATCGCTAGCTATCAGCGGTACCGTCGGGGTGGACGCGATGCGTTCATTGCGATTCCGGGGTTATCGCTGGTTCAAGGTGATCTAAAAAGCTTTAAAGCAGTGTTAGATACGATGCTTAAGTATCGTAAGGGTGCTTTCTTCCCGTTCTGGAAATACAACGACTCTCAGGTAACGTATGAGGCTATTGATACCCCACTATGGTTTTTCTGGGCATTACAACAGTACACGCATCGCCTGGGCGATCGTCAGGCAGTTTGGAAAAGCTACGGCACGGCTATTCGCGAAATTCTGGAAAGTTACCGGGATGGTACCGAGTACCAGATTAAAATGCAGGATGACGGGCTTCTTTCGGGAAGTGAAGAAGGCATTGCTCTTACTTGGATGGATGCATATATCGACGGTAAACCAGTCACTCCAAGAGGTGGGTTTCCGGTAGAAGTAAACGCTTTGTGGTATAATGCAGTCTGCTTTGCCTTGGAGATTGCGGGGCCGCGTTCTACCGAAGGCAAAAAGGTGCTTAGCGAATGGAAGGGGATGGACAAGAAGATAAAAAAATCATTCTTGAAAGCATATTGGAACCAAGAGAAAGGTTACTTAGCTGACCTTGTTAGCCTAGATCGTAAAAATACAGACTGGTCAATACGGCCCAATCAAATTTTAGCGGCTTCTTTACCCTTTTCGCCACTTTCTGATGCGCAAATTAGCAGCATTATTGAGGTAGTAAAAAAAGAACTACTAACCCCTCGCGGCCTACGTAGTTTATCCAGACAAGCCTCAGATTATCGAGGAAACTACCAAGGTACACAAACCCAGCGGCGCTTGGCGTATCATCAGGGTTCCGTTTGGCCGTGGCTTATGGGACACTACGTAGAAGCTTACCTTAAAGTAGCTGAGCGAGAGGAGGCTCTGCCTTACGTAACTTCGCTCTACCGCAGCTTTGAAGAAACGATGCCGGAACATGGTATTAGTAGTATTTCGGAGGTCTACGATGGAGACGCTCCTCACGCACCCCGAGGAGCTATATCTCAAGCCTGGAACGTTGCCGAGATTATCCGTATGGGTAAGTTGATTGAAGAATTCGACAAGGTAACCCAACCAGTTTCGCTATAATTATTAATGGGCATCGCACATGCCTAGCTGACTATTTATTTACGTAAAAATCAACACTCAATGAACATTCAGAATATAAGTGAAGGTGCTTCACCTCGCTGGAAGCGCCTATACATTCAGTCGAAGGTACCCGACCAACTAAAGGGACTAGAAGAGCTTTCTAAAAATTTGTGGTGGTGCTGGAATTACGAAGCAATTAACTTGTTTCGTAGCATTGATCCCAAACTATGGACGCAGTACCGGCAAAACCCAGTGGCTCTCCTTGAAAACCTAAATTATCAAGATTACGAACGCTTATTACAAGACGAAGACTTTATGAAACAACTGGCTCAAGTGCAAGGTCAGTTTAAAGAATATATGGGTGAGACTAAGCGGCGGTCGCCACTTAAAATAGGCTACTTTTGTATGGAGTACGGGCTTCACTCTTCTCTGAAGCTATATTCGGGTGGTTTGGGAGTTTTAGCTGGGGATTACCTAAAAGAAGCTAGCGATGAAAATGTAGATATGGTAGCCGTAGGGTTACTGTACCGCTACGGATACTTTCGGCAGGGACTATCGCACTACGGTGAACAAATGGCTTTGTACGATCCTCAGCGGTTTACGTATTTGCCCGTTGAACCCGTGCGTAACTCAGAAGGTACATGGATAAAAATTCAGATTGAACTGCCGGAGCGAATGCTGTACGCCAAGCTTTGGAAAGTGCAGGTAGGGCGCATGCCGCTGTACTTACTAGACGCTGATATTGAAGATAATCAGGCGGCTGATCGGGTGATTACGCATCATCTTTACGGAGGTGATCGTGAAAACCGATTAAAGCAAGAGTTGCTATTAGGTATTGGCGGAATGCGCGCCCTACAGGCTCTAGACATTCATCCCGATATTTACCATCTCAACGAAGGGCACGCTGCGTTTAATAGTTTAGAACGGCTCGCAATATTGATAAAAGATGGTTTATCTTACGCTCAGGCGGTAGAAGTTATTCGTTCCTCTTCTTTATTTACTACGCATACTCCGGTGCCTGCCGGTCATGATAGCTTCCCTGAGTCGATGCTTTGGCCTTACTTATCGGGCTACACCAATTCAATGAGCTTATCGTGGGAGAAGTTTATGGCATTGGGCCGCATAAAAGCGGACAATAAAGACGAAGAATTTTCTATGAGTCACTTGGCTCTTAAACTTAGTCAGGAAGTTAACGGGGTTAGTAAGATTCATGGGGAAGTTTCTCGAAAAATGTTTCAACCGCTATTTCCGGGCTTTGAATCGGAAGAATTGCATATTGGCTACGTAACCAATGGGGTGCACTATTATACCTGGACCTCTCAGGAACTTCAAGAATTTTACGAAAAGACGTTCGGCAAAAGCTTCCATAAAAACCAGTCTGATCTTAAACAGTGGGAAAAGATACAAGATATTAATGGTGCTGAGTTAATCAAAATTAAGCATGGCCTGAAAAAAAAGCTGATCAGCACCGTCAAAAAAAGGTTAAAGAGAAGTATGCAAGGGAGACATGAATCTCCGCAGCAGATCATCAACATACTGAACTCCTTCGATGAAAACACCCTGATTCTGGGGTTTGCTCGACGGTTTGCGACTTACAAAAGAGCTCAACTGTTGTTTAAAGATGTTGATCGTCTGGCGAAGATTGTAAACAATCCGGATCGCCCGGTGCAATTCATTTTTGCCGGAAAAGCTCACCCCGCTGACCAAGGGGGGCAAGAGCTCATTCGACGGATTGTGGAAGTATCAGGTCGACCGGAGTTCTTAGGAAAAGTAGTATTCCTGGAAGACTACGATATGGAATTGGCTAGTAGAATGGTGAAGGGGGTTGACGTTTGGTTGAACACGCCTACTCGTCCCTTAGAAGCTTCGGGCACTAGTGGAATGAAAGCAACCCTTAATGGAACGCTAAATCTAAGTGTGCTTGATGGTTGGTGGGCAGAAGGCTACCAGCCCAACACTGGCTGGGCTTTATCAGAAGAACGGGCCTACGAAAATCAAGACGTACAAAATGAGCTTGATGCGGCTACTATTTACGCCATTCTGGAGAATGAACTGATTCCTCAGTACTACGACCAGAATGAAGATGGAGTATCGGAGAAGTGGCTAGAGAGCATGAAAAAAACAATTGCTCAAATTGCTCCGGAGTTTACGATGAAACGCATGATGGACGACTATTTTGAGCGTTTCTATAATAAGTTGGGCGAGCAGAAGACAAAAATTCATTCATCCGATTTTGCTGGAGCTAAAGAGCTAGCCGAGTGGAAAGGTAAAGTAGCCGGAGTGTGGAGCCAGATTAGAGTATTAGAAAAATCTATTTACGATTTCGCTAACGACCCACTGCCATTGGGAGAAAACTTTAAAGCCGAAATTGTACTGGATATTAAAGACTTACAGCCCGAAGAGGTTGAGGTAGAATTACTAGTAGCGCACCGGGGAGAAGATGGACACCAAGTGGTGTTGGAAGAAACCATGAGCCAAGAGAAAGTAGAAAAGCTTGATGGCGATTCTAAAGTGCCCGAGGGAACCGGAACCATGGTAAAGTATACTGCTAATACGAAAATTAATTTTTCGGGGGTGTACGATTACGGATTCAGGGTATTTCCGCAGCATCCGCTTCTGGCTAATCGGCAGGATTTCAATGTAGTGACCTGGCTGTAAAGCCTGGAACGAAAGTAAGAAGGTGCTTTTTTAGTACACTACCTTCCGTTTCGACATCATCTCTTGGAGCGCTTCGTGTCTCTGCTTAGGTACTTTAGTGCCAGCACTATGTCGGGGCGATTTGGACTGGACAAGAAAGTGAGGGCGGGCTACGGGGGCATTGCGTACAATCTTCTGAATTTTCCAGTACCGGAGCTTCCGATGGTCGACAGCGTTTTCTGCGCTCTTGCATTGGTAGTACTGTTGAATATCCGGTTGATCATTGGTTTGCTCAGCCAAAAGTGGGTGGTGAACATTGCCCCAGTTGGCTTCGGGAGCATCATTCACCGGGCGGGGCGATAGGCGGTCAATGGAAAGGTCAACGGCTACTTCTTGTCCCCTAGAGGGTAACGTAGCCAGTACTAGAAGTCCGAAAAAAGCTATAGAAAATCGCATAGGTACTAACGGTATTCCACATTTGTGGTTATGCTTACAAGTCTAGTAGATTCGACGGCAAAATTTAGTGCAAGAGCAACGAAAGCCTGACACGTGTACGGTTAATCCTAAAAGCGATGAGATCTGGTCTTTCTTCGAGGTAAAGAAGATGCAATGGCTGCTAGCGTTCGTTTCTTTAGCATTTCGCTAAGTACCTGCTATTGATCTACTTGGTTCCCCCTACGAATATTGGGTACAATCTTAAAAAATTACAGCGCAAGTTCAGCAGTTGTTCAGATATTATTATATTTAAAGCTTTTCTAACTAAACCCAATACTATGTTTACCAGATCATTTTTGTGGATAGGGGTATTGC
>NZ_JBARYM010000705.1:0-4059 GCF_049647865.1 Tunicatimonas sp.
ATTTAGCTGTATGTTCTGAGGTGAGTGCTTTTAATGCAACTTGTTGTACTCCCGACTGCTCACGGTATGCTTTTAGAACGTTCTCATTCATACAGATAATAAAATCGTTGGCACGTTCACAGCCGAATCGGGCTTCTTCTTTAGAAATAAGCGTTTCGTGAATTTTTTCTGTAAGTCGTGGCGCTGAAAAAGTGATCTCCGAATCTGGGGCAATTTCTTGTACTAAATCAATTAGTCGGTAAGCTTTCGTTTTAGGTATAAGTACTTCACCGCCCACAGCGTTGTGAATTTGAGAGAGAATATACTTGGCACAATCTGGGGCGGTCATTGTGAAGCGAGTCATTTCCGGGTGGGTGATCTCAATGGCAGATTGATTTTCCTTCTTTTTCAATTCCGTCGTTACGGACCCTCGAGAACCTAGTATGTTTCCCAAACGAATCACGGAAGACTTTAGTAAGCCCGGCTGGTTTTTCCGTAGAGCCAATCGTTCCGCGCAAAGCTTTGTGGCGCCGTATAGCGTAGTAGGGTAAACGGCTTTATCGGTTGAGATAGTAATCACTTGCGAAACTTTTTGAGCAGCAGCGGCTGTAAGAACATTCTCAGTTCCATTAATATTAGTATGAACAAATGCTGCTGGCTGCATCTCCCCAAACTCTATCCGCTTCAGTGCCGCAGCATGCACAACTACATCAATCTGCCGGAAGTGAGGAAGTAACAAAGAGTAGTTGCCAATATCGGCCAAAGCATACTGAATAAACGGATATTGGCCGGGCGGAAATTCATTTTGAAGCAAATGCTGCTTGTACTCATCCCGAGATAGAATAACCACCTGCTTTGGCTGTTGCTCTTTCGGCAAATCTATGATAGTGGTTAGCAGTGCCCGACCTACTGTTCCGGTTCCGCCGGTTATAAGTATAGACTTATTCTTTAATTGAACCATCTTCAATAGAAGTCACAAAATACGTGGCTGAATATTGCCCGGAGTAAATGATAAGAAATTGTATAATTAATAAACTGATAATCTTATGCTTTATAGCTAAATTTAAAACTTTTAAATTAGTCCAATGATGTTTGTTATCAGAAACTAATATCAGGTTCAAAGTTACTAATTTACTTCAACTCTGTTCAAATAATTGTGTATGGATGCCGCGATCATACTAGCTCGAATAGATTCCGCTCGCTTTCCAGCAAAAGCAATTAGCCAAGTTGGTGGTAAACTACTTATCCAGCATTGTATTGATGAGATAAAAAAGCTGGATGGAATAACTGCTATTTTAGCTACATCTTCTCGAGCAATTGACGATCCATTAGAGCAAGTTGCTAACCAAAATAATATACAGTGTTATCGGGGGGAAGCTGAAAATGTTGCTAAAAGAGTACATGGTTGCGTAATACAAAACAAAATTAATAGTTTTGCTCGCATTAATGGCGACAGTCCATTCGTTAGAAAATCATTACTGGTTGAAGGTTTTCAGATGATTCGTAAGGGAACGTATGATTTGGTAACGAATCTTATTCCTCGTAAATACCCGTACGGAATAAGTGTAGAAATAATTAGAGGTGATAGCTTCAAAAAAAAGTATCTTGAAATTAGTAAGTCAGCTCGCTACTCAGAACATATTAGCTCAATCTTCTACGATCAACGTGAAAACTTCAACATAGGTAAGATTCTAGGTTTAGGAGATGCTGATTACAGTGATATACGACTAACAGTAGATACTAGGCAAGACAAAGAAGTTATCGATAGAATGTTTGCTACTGATGCAAGAATTAATGAAAAGAAAATTGAAGAAATTGTCTCACTCTACCACCAAGTAAAACAAAATTAGAGACTGCTTAAACCAGAGAAAACCACATGATTAATCTGTATTCTATACGACCCAAGGGATTCAATATCGGTAACGATGTTATTTATTTGGGCTTAAATCATTTCATTAGAAATGCGTTTAAAGAAAATTTTAATGTTATTTCGCTTCCAGCTACCAGTAAATATGAGAGCCATAAGAAGGCTGGTGTTAGCTCCCAGACCGTTTACGAAGTAAATCAATTTGGGCACGGTCTGATAATCGGCGGGGGTAATCTCTACGAAAATGGTGAGCTTGAGGTAAACCCCATTGCGCTGAAGGCATTGGAGAAGCCTACCATGATTTTTAGCGTTTCCAGGGGCAAAATTTATAACAAAGCGCTGGAACTAGTCGATAGAACGGATGTGATGTCCGATGATAAAATTGCTCTATTGAACCAGCGAGCTGACTTCTCGCTGTCGCGTGATAAGGCTACCCACGAACATATTCGTCAACTTGGTTGCGATAATATTTTGGGAGGGTGCCCAACGTTGTTTATTGATGAGATTCCTCAGCACTTGGTACCTATTATGGAATCTGACCGTACCGATGCCCTCATCTCGGTTCGAACTCCAACCCTAATGAGTATTCCGGTGGTGTATCAGTATGATTTGCGGGAGCAAATTCTTGGAATGATTGCCCTTTTGCGGGAGAAAGGTTACGCAAATATTAAGCTACTTTGTCACGACCACCGTGATATTCCGTTTGCCGCTTCCTTTAGTGAGGTCGATTATCTGTATACGGAAGATGTATATACTTACCTTACCTATTTACGTAACACTCGGCTCAACCTTACTTTCCGGCTGCATTCGTTTATTCCCTGTTTGGCATATAATGTGCCAACCATAAAAATAAGCTATGATCAGCGGGCTATCAGTATGTTAGATACGATAGGGTTGGACGACTGGAATATCAATTTACTGAAGGATGATGTGGTAGCCGAAGTGAAGCAGCGAGTGGAACACCTGAAGGAGCTAGAAGAAAAGAAGGCGGAGCTGAAAAAGTCTATTTGGCCTGAATTGCGAGAAACTTTACAGTCGTATTCCGATAAATTTGCTCATCAAGTTAAAGAACAATTATCGTAACTTATGTCCGACATACACATCATCGCCGAAGCCGGTACCAACCACAATGGGCAACTGACTAAAGCACAGAAACTAGTCGATATTGCTCAAGCAGCTCAGGCTGATTCCGTTAAGTTTCAGGTTATATACCCGTTTGGGTTGTATCTACCCGGCGACTACGAGTACGGTCACTACGATATTAAAGAGGTAATCCGTATCAGAACCGAGGGAATGCTTCAAGATGAGGAGTACGAAGAGTTGGCGGCTTACTGTAAGGAGAAGCAAATATCATTTACTGCCTCAGTATTCGATGAGAGAGGATTAGACCTTCTGATGAAATTCAATCCACCTTACATCAAAATTGCCTCCTGTGATTTAAATAACATCCGCTTTCTCCGACAGGTAGCCGAACGGGGTAAAAAAATGGTTGTATCCACCGGAATGTCCTCGCTGAGCGATGTAGAAAAGTCTATGAATGTTTTAGCCATAGCCAACCACTCCGATATTGTGCTACTGCATTGTGTATCAGTATATCCGGCATTTTTGGAACAAGCGAATCTCAATTTTATTACGACACTAAAAGAAGAGTTTGGTAGTGAAGTAGGATTTTCGGATCATACCGGGAATAGCATTGCTGCTTGTATGGCGTTAGTAAAGGGAGCCACTTGGTTCGAAAAGCATTTTACGGAAGATACCTCGCAAGCGGGTTTTGACCATGCGTACGCCATGGAGGAAACCGGACTCAACGAGTACGTAGCCGACTTACATAACGCTCAGAAAGCCCTGACAGAACCCACTGATAAAATTACTGACAAAGAACGATATACTCGTAAGCGCGCTCGCCGCTCTCTTTACGCTGCCCGAAGTATGCAACCCGGTGAAGTGATTACGGATGATGATGTGCTAATTGTACGCCCCGAAGGCATTATGGATGCTGACCAGGTTGATACGTTGATTGGCAAAAAGCTTACGGAACCGCTCGCGCAGTACGCTCCCTTTAGTCCTGAAACTATCTCATAACTATGAAGGTGCTATTTCTTTGCAAAGCCTCGCCCCAGGTGGGATTAGGACATCTGATAAGAAGTAGAAGTTTAGCCACTAAATTCCACCAGAGAATTCAGTATTCGGGAGAGGTAAAATTGGTGGTAATT
>NZ_JBARYM010000706.1:0-4959 GCF_049647865.1 Tunicatimonas sp.
AGTTTTACCTTGGCTACTACGCTGGATTTGATCACGGAAATCCCTCTACCAATAACTATTTACATTACTGGTTAAATATTGGTTATAAAATAAGTTCTTTTTTATCCGCTGGACTACATTTTGAGCAGTTGAGCTATACTGGGGGTAACAATGCGCCTGAGGATCCAAGCTATGCATTCTACCAGGCTTTAGGTCCGTATATTCAATTCGCTGACCCTAACGGTGGTTCATTCGCCAGATTTTCTACTGGAGGCGATTTACGTTCGGATGAGCAAGTAACCAAAAGTGGATACGAGCAACCTTCTTTCTACAAACTTTCAGTGGGCTACAATTTTTAAACTCGCTCGCTTAAAAAAAGCATATGGTTGATACAGCTATTTCTAATTGTATCAGCCATTTTGCTAATCGGTAAGCCGTAAATGGTGATGGTGCAGACAAAATTCCTTATTTCCCCTCTCTCTTTCTACGATGTGTTTAGCTGCTCAACTCCCTAAATGTGTAGCGAAGCAATGGGTAATAAACTTTCTTGGGGCACTCCTATACGTTGACTTAACCAGCTATCTTCTCGCGAATCAATTTAATCGCTTTCTAACTCGAGGCAAACGATGCTTAAGTTCTAGTTCTACCTCTTTCGCTTCGCGAGCAATAGAATTAATCGAGATCAATTAGCCTCTCTGAATTTCAATCCACCTTGGTTCTTTAGCCATCTACTAAACCCTTCTAGCGGCTAGAATGAGCATTGAATCTTCTTAGTGCAACTTATAGTTTCTTATGCTGTATCTTAACAAATCATGAACTTCATGTTCGTCTATCTATTCAAGCTTTATCAATATGAATGAAAAATTTCAGATTATTTTTTTCAATATTGCAATAATTGAGTAATATGGTTTAGCGATAGATAGAAAAATGAAGCAGCGTGCTATCAAATCTGTAGAACATTTGGAAGATGTGGTGCTATGGCAAGCATTCAAGCAAGGTGATCAGCAGGCGTATGCTACCATTTATCATCAGTACGTCCGGTTACTCTTTCAATATGGTTGCCGATTGTGTCCTGATCGAGAATTGGTTAAAGATGCCATTCAAGATTTATTTTACTACTTATGGGAGCACCGCTCCAACTTAGGGGATGTTCAGCATATCCAGTACTATCTTATCACTGCGTTGCGAAGAAAGATTATTGAACTTCAAAAGGCTGATGTCAGCAATGAGATCGATGAGCAAACGATTGTAATACCTTCCGCCGAAAAGAAGCATATTGAAGCTGAAACCGAACGGGACAACCAACGCTACCTCCACCAAGGACTGAACAATCTGACAGAGCGGCAGCGAGAAGCTATTTTTTTACGGTACTACCAAGATATGCCCGTACGTGAAATTGCTCAGGTTATGCAGGTGCAACGAAGAGCTGTCTACCAACTCCTTCAGGGAGCTATACAAACGCTCACAAAGATGTGGCCTGAGATGGCGAAGAAAATGTTAAAACTGGTGCTATGGGGTGTAATAACTTTTGGAAATTTTTAAAAATTTCAGCGCATTTGTTTTATTGTTTTTAACTTAAAAACTAATTCGTTATAAAATATACAAATTTAAAAAAGTTTTTTCATTTCATGTGCACAAATACACCCTTTTACACTCTTACTTATAAAGGCCTTGATTAACAAGTGCCATATGTATTATTGACGAGTGATGTTTATGACTTTTTGTCTAGTTGTAAAAGTAGTAATCTATGGATGACCGTAGTCAAGGGCTCAAGGAGTTATTGCTAGATGACCGGTTTATCGCCTGGGTGCTTCATCCTACCCCGGCCTTAAACCAGTACTGGAACAACTGGCAAAAAGAACGAAGTAACGGAAAGGTATTGGTAGCTGAGGCTCAACGTTTGATCCATCAAATGCAGGTTAATAGTCAGCTTGAACCCTTACGTGAACCGGAGGTCCAGCAAATGTGGCAGAAATTACAAAATAGACACGCAGAAACGCATAATATAGATGACAAGAAAAGCGAGCTAAGATGGTACGGAGTAGCGGCTAGCATCAGCGTATTACTCGCCTTTGCCATCTTCTTATTTATTAAAATTAGCGAACCGGCAACAATCACGCATCAAACTGATTACGGGGAGACTAAGCACGTAGTACTACCTGATAGTTCTTCGGTGCTGCTAAACGCAAATTCTTCAATTACCTATTGGGAAGATTGGTTAGAATCTTCGGAAAGAAATGTAACGCTTAACGGCGAAGCCTTCTTTGAAGTATACCATACCCAAGACCATCGGCAGTTTTTAGTCCACACCAATGCGGTGAGCGTGGAGGTGCTAGGTACTTCCTTTAATGTATTGAACCGCCGAAATCGCACCCAAGTAGTTTTGAAAGAAGGAGAAGTCCTGATAAAGTCAGATTCGGAAGTTTTAAATAACGATATTGTAATGCAACCGGGCGAATTAGTAGAGGTAGAAGGCAATAACTACATTCAGCACCCGGTTCAGGTGGAAACTTATACGACTTGGATGCAAGACGAGCATATTTTTGACGGGACAACACTCGCTGAGATCGCCCAGTTGGTAGAAGATATCTACGGTTTAGAGGTTAGAATTGAAAATAAGAATCTCTTGAATAAGAAATTTACAGGCAGAATAGATCGTGGTGATTTAACCAGCTTATTTGGTCAACTCGAGAAAGTGTTTCCATTGTCAATTGAACATAAAGGAAATTCAGTAACTATACATTAGACTATAAATTTTATTAATATTCTTTTCATTTAAAACAACCACTATGCACAAGATTTTACTCTGGCTGGGGCTAACTTTTTTAGCCTTACCATGCGCAGCACAGGTTCAACTGGCCGAACTGTATCTCAAACAGTTGGTTCCTGAACAAGATGCTAAGACTAATTTAATCCAGGTATTGGATGACTTGGAAGAGCAGTACCAAATGCGGTTTAGCTACGATCAGGAGCTTTTGCAAGGCAAACTGGTAGACGCTCAAGTTTCTCAACAGTTTGAAAAGCAAGGCGCAAATATTGAAAAGGTATTGGAAAAGCTGTTAGCACCGTATCAGCTAACCTTTGAGCAGTTTAGTACAAAGACGTACGTTATTTATCCTAATACCGAGAAACCGTTTATGCCCAGGGCAGATCGTAAGCCATTAAAAGAAGCGCGGACCCTCCCACCAACGCTCCTCAACCGAATAAAACAAAATAAAGCTAAAGCTGAACTCGTACTGGAACAAACAATATCCGGTACGGTGAATGATGCTGATAATGGAGAGCCTCTTCCGGGTGTAAATGTTCTTGCCAAAGGAACATCCGTAGGTACAGTCACCGATGTGAATGGTAGTTATCGACTAACCGTTGAAGATGCGGTAGAAGTACTCGTTTTTTCTTCTATTGGCTATGCTACGCAAGAAGTAGCTATTAACGGTCGTAGTACTATCAGTTTAAATTTACTGCCTGACGTTCAATCCCTTTCTGAAGTGGTAGTAGTAGGTTATGGGGCAGTGAAAAAGAGTGATCTCACCGGTTCAGTATCGTCTATCTCGCAAGAAGAGATTACCGCACTACCGGTTAACGATGTACAACAAATTATGCAAGGGCGGGCTCCGGGAGTGCAGGTCATTCAAAACTCACACTCACCCGGCGGCGGACTCAGCGTGCGCATCCGCGGGGCGAACTCGGTACTGGGTGGAAGCGACCCGCTCTACGTAGTAGATGGTTTTATCGGTGGCGTAGGACTCAACAGTATCAACCCCAACGATATTGAATCGATTGAAATTCTTAAAGATGCTTCAGCTACCGCCATCTATGGTTCACGCGGAGCCAACGGTGTGGTGATCATCACCACCAAACGAGGCAGCAAGGGCAGCGATGCTATCAATTTTGATGCCTTCTACGGAGTTCAAGAAGTGGCGAACACGATCAACGTAATGAATGCACGGCAATTTGCCGAAATCGCCAACGCCCGGGTGCTCAACGACGGTGGTACCGAAGTACCTTTCCCCGACCTTAACAATCTTCCTGAAGATACTGATTGGCAGGATGAGATTTTCCGTGTCGCCCCGATTCAGAACTATTCGTTGTCAGTGAACGGAGGCAATGAAAGCACTCAGTACCTAATTTCGGCCAATTACTTTGATCAAACCGGTATCGTAGAGAATACCGACTTTGTGCGGGGAACCGTGCGAGCCAACATCGATAAGCAGATTGGGCGGTTTAAGCTTTCTAATAGCTTCCAGGCTACCCAGGTAACTGAGAACGATATACCAGAAGGGCAAGACAAAGGTCCAGTTGCCTCTGCTCTAGCGGCGTACCCTACCCGACCAGTGCGGGAAAATGGTGCATTCGCCCAGATGGATATTCTAGAGTATAACGGATTCAACGATCCGATAAACAATCCAGTGGCTGAGATCACCCAGCGACTGCGGAAAGCAAGAACCACCCGTCTATTTAACGTAATGTACGGAGAGTATAAGATTCTAGAGGGCCTTACCGCCAAGGTTTCGCTCGGCGTAAACTATTCCAACCGCCGCCGGGACAACTACACCCGCCGAACTATTCCGGGCACCAATGTAAATGGGGTAGCATCTATCGGAAATAGGGAAGTAATCGATATCCTGAACGAAAATACCCTTAACTACTATAAAGAGATCGGAGTACACTCCATCAATGCAGTAGTAGGATTTACCTCTCAACGTAATGAGCTTAAGTTCTTTAACGCAGGCTCGCGAGACTTTGTGACTGACGCACTAGAAACCGGCGACCTGTCCTCAGGAGCTACCATTGATGTGCCTAGCTCCGGAGGCGCGGTTTGGAGCCAGCAGTCGGTGCTGGGAAGAATCAATTATGTACTCCAAGACAAGTATTTGTTCACATTCACCGGCCGCTACGATGGCTCCTCCCGCGTGGCGGAGAAAAATCGCTGGACATTCTTCCCTTCTCTAGCCCTGGGGTGGCGAGTAAGCGAAGAGC
>NZ_JBARYM010000707.1:0-2342 GCF_049647865.1 Tunicatimonas sp.
TTTGCAATTGCTCGCCAGTATAAATCTCTTTTGAGTCTTTACTAACATCTATCACTTCGTACCGTTGATCTTCTTTTGCAGTAAACCATTCGGGAAACTGGTTAATGCGGGGCCAATCGGCAGGTAGGTTCATAACGGTTTGGTGGCGGGGCGCATCAAATATCAGCTTTCCTTCCCAGTGCTGATCGGTAGTCATGATTAACAGTAGATTATCGCCTTCGCGTACCGCCCCCAGATTAATATCGCTGTGCCAGGGGGCAGCCGTTACTCCCTGCGATTTCCAGAGGCAGTACATGATGGTGGTACGGGCGAAGTTGCCATCGCCGTGCCAGCCTTCAATAATACCGCTTTCCTGCTGCATCGCCCACATCACCTGGGTTTCGCTATTCAGCCACTGGGCTACCGAAGCTACCGGTTCGCGGTTGTACAGATTCAAAGTGCCCTCGATAGCATCGGCGTAGCCATCCGAAGAACCGTGTTCCCAATCAAAATTGCGGTAATGTTGGTTCAGTGAATTCAAAGCTTTCAGCGTAGCCTGTCGGTAGGCTTCTACCGAATCCAGCTGATAAACGGTATAAAATCCGTTGAGCGTGTAGCCGAAGTTATCAGCAATCCCTTCATCTACAATCTCACTAGTTTGTGGATTCACTACATTGTAGAACAAACCATGTTCGTTACGACCTACTTCCAGAATCCGGTCGAGCATATTGTGCAGTGGCTTCTGGTAGATCTCCTTTTTTTCCGGCATTGCAAAGTGAACAGTAGCATAGAGTTCGCACAGTCCGGATACAATCTCACAGCCGTGGTCGCGCAGTCGCAGCTCCGTAAAATTTTGGGTAGGATGCTGATCGCCCAGCAGGTAGTAGTCACCCACCCGAATGGCCCAGTCTAGGTACTTCTGGTCACCAGTCATCCAGTAAATACGGGCGAGCGTCTGTAGCATCTCCCCGTTTACTTCTACGTTGGTAGAGACCAGATTTCCGTAGGGCGTTTTCACCGGAGCGTGCTTCCACATATCGTCCAGCATGCTGATCATTCGTTCCGACCAGGGGCTAGCACCCAGCCATTCGGTGAGCGGTAGCAGTCCGTCTTTGATGTACTCCGAAGCTCCGAACATGATATCGGCGGTATCGATTTGCTCCACAGCAAAATCATTCTTCACGAAGGAGTACGTATCAGGCAGCGCATCCCAGCGAGAAGTTAGTTCGGTTTCGGTACGCAGTATCTCCATCATCCTTCCTTCAAACATCGACTGATCAGTAAGCGCGGCAGTTAGCACCATAAAGGGATAGTTGTCGGCGGCAGCATCTTTGGCGTTCCAGATGTCGGAACTTCCCTCTAAGTTTCGGGGAATCAATCCGGTTTCCGGGTCAGACTGCTTGAGCCAACCTTCCACAAACCGGTGACAGCGTTCCAAACCTTCGTTTACTAATTTGCCGTTGGCAGTGGCTTGGTTAAAAGCAGCAGCATTTTCCGGCTCAGCCGATTGAGAAGATCCACAAGAGGAGAAGAAAATAGCACTTGAAATGATAAGGAGGTAGCAAAAGAGATTATTCATAGCTCACTGCGGAAAGAAGGTTAAGACATAGTACGGAGAAATTGCGAAAGCATCAATTCCGGTAGCTCTCCCATTTCATAATCTCTAAACCTATTCATCAGGATTCTTCATTTTCTTCTTCTTGCCTCGGGCATTGTAGCGGTACCAATCACCTACCCGCTTGCCCTCCTTAAACTGGCCAGTGTATTCCAGCTTTCCTGCCGGAGTGTAGAATTTCCAAGCGCCAGTTTCTTTTCCATCAGCAAAGGAGCCGGTTTGCCAGAGTTCTCCGTCCTCGTGGTAAAATGTCCACTCGCCATGAGGCAATCCCTGCTGGTAACTCCCCACCCGTTTCAGTTGACCATCTTCGTAAAAAAATCGCCACTCGCCCTGGTACAATCCGTTTTTGTAAACTCCCCGCTTCTCAACTGAGCCATTCGCGTAGTAGTAGTGAGCGGAGTCCTGCGGTAGTCCTTGCTGCCAATTTTCTTCGCCGATTAAATTGCTGGTAAAATCGTAGTAGCGAACGGCACCGTACAGCGTATCGTGCTGGTAGGTTTCAGTGGCACTAATCTGCCCGTCAGGATAATAGAACGTCCATTCGCCCTCCTTCCCATACTCGCTCAATTGACCTTCGGCTTTGAGGGGGCCGTCTTGGTAGTACTCTTTTGTTTGGCCCAAAGCTAAGGTGGTTGCAAGAGCGAAAAATAAGCTAAAAAATAAGTGTGTTTGAGTGTTCAAGTGTTTTGGTGCTTGGTGTTAGGGCCGTCATGAAATGATGTTACAGTATCTAACACATTTACGG
>NZ_JBARYM010000708.1:0-3311 GCF_049647865.1 Tunicatimonas sp.
AAGTATCTCCGCTTGGAAAGTACCAAGTTTCTTTTGTTAGTCTCCATGAAGTGTTCTCTATATCAAAACTTGATTCAAAATCTTCTTTATCACATGAAATACTTAGTATTGACATAATCGGAATCAAAAACAGTCCTACAATTTTCGTTATGGCTTTCATATTTCTCATTATTAATTTTCATTATTTTCTTATGCTAGCAGCCAACGTATAATGCAGCCGTCGGGCCGGGGGTTTGTGAGATGTTAATTTTCAAGCTTCGACAGACTGACTTGAGGAAACCGAACTACCATACTAACGATTCCCCGGCTGGCGGCTGCATGGTGTTAGGCGCATTCTTCACTCATTAATTTCTTTGATCATCTCTTTCAAATTCTTGTCGTCTACGCTCTCCACCTCTGACTTATCATAAATAGTCAGTAGATAAATTTCCGCTTCTTCGGTAATCAAACAGGTGATCACACGCACCCCACCGCTTTTACCCTTTCCTTTGCTTTTAACAGCAACTCTGATTTTATAAGCATTTTGCCCCAGACTTTGCCCTTGTTCAGGATTAGCCATTAGATCTTGCTCAAATGCCTGTAGCTCGGCAAGTAACGACCTATATCTCTTCAGTAGTTTCTTGGCCTGTCTTTTGAACCGAGGGGTGGGAATTACCTTATAATTCATTTAGAAAGTCAGATAAAGTTTGTTTAGGAAGTTTACCAGCCCTCATCTGTTCAACTTCTTGAAAAGCTGCTGTCAAATCTTCTTTCACCTGAAAAGCTTGTTCATATTTCTCAATTCTTTTCTCAAGCTTCTTCCAGTCTTCAATCGGAATTTGAACAGCGGTCAAGTTTCCCTCTTTATCGTTCAAATATTGTAGTTGTACCTTCATATTTTATTCTACGACGTTTCTATAATTTAGATTGCGCCTAACGCCAAGGCTAGCCATCATACCGGGCCTTGTTTGCGCTTTTCTTTCAATTTACAATTATCTTTCGTTGGAGCGACAAGCAATCGCACTCGTTTTTCTGCCCGGTTGGGGCTAGCTGATGTTGGTACCCGTTTTCATCCCCATTTAAAGCACCTTATGTTCCAAAAGTATGTCGCGCATACTGATTGATCATCTTTCACTGCTGGTTTCCACTTCATCCGTTGAATCGCCGCTCTAACTTTTGATTTATATTCTTCTGTAACATTCAAGTCAATGAAATCAATATCCACAACCCCACCATCTCGGCTGATTGTTAATTCTGCTATCATTTCAGTCGGAATCAAACCACTTTGCTTCATTGATTCACTTAGAATTGGGGTCAACTTTTGAGTCGCAAAATTCATAATGTCTTTTAGTCCTTCACCGTATTGTGGTTCAGAATCTAAACTTTCGCTGTCAGCTATCGAGTCACATTCGTTATCAATTTGAGCAATCAATTGAGTTGTCAGTGAAAGTAGAATTAATATCGTCAATAGCTTTTTCATTATTCAATGGGTACCAACGGCTGAGGCATATGTGGGCCGTCTTGTTTGCTAATTCATTTTCGTTTATCAGTATTGTAACTTGGCGCAATTAACTTGCTAGTTTGTGTTCGCCAGGCTCACAGATGCATAGTGTTAGGGGGTGTATTCAATCACCTTGATGAATCCATACAAACTTCTCACCATCATAATAAATCAATCCTCCTGATCCTTCCTCTTCCCTCACTGATATTGCTGGATGGTTCAATCTTACTTCTTCTGTCCCCTTGATATCACCATTGGAATAAAAGGTAGTTCCATAAGTTGTCTTATCACTATTAACGCTCCATATATCTAGCCATTTGAAATCATTTCCTCCAGGGCCAAAAGTATTACCACCTCCCGCAAGAAAATACATATTCTCCGATTTAAACAAGATAAGTACTCCCCTTTTGCCATTGTCTTTTCTTTCTACCGGAATTGCTAAATCTTTAGCCCCATCACCAGTAAAATCAGCTTCTAGGAATCGAGGATCAACAAATTCTCCAATCTGAAATATTTCAGTTGATATCTGTTCATTGAATCTTTCAAATCCCCATTCTGGCATTTTGCTAGTCGACTGAGCAAACAACCATGTTGGTGACAGGATTAATATTGTAATTAGTGTTTTCATTTTTTATACCCCCTAACGATCGGTGCAGCCGTCGGGCCGGGGATGGTGAGCACTTATCTTCCAGGTATCAACGTACTGACTTAGAGAAACGAAACTTTCATGCTCTCGCTTCACCCGGCTGGCGGCTGCATGGTGTTAGGCGACGTCTTCTCATCCGAAGATGGACTCTTCAGTTAGAGGACGCAATCCATTGTGGACGGTCAGTATATCTATGCGTTCATCGGACACTACATGATAAACGATCCGATAATTCTTGTAAATCATCTCTCTGATTTCTTCCTGTTCTACTTCAGGGACCATTCTGCCAATTTGTGGATGTTTTTCCAGCAAAGTCTCCTTTTCGAAAATCTTGTTGGTGAGTTGCTCAGCATATTTGGCCGAGCGAGGCTGATAGTACTCTCTGATCTCGTATATGTCCTCAATGGCCTGACGAGTCCAATTTACTTTGACCATTCTTTGAGCATTTCTTTGGCTTCCAGAGATGAATATACCTCGCCTTGCTTGGACTGTTCTAATCCAATTTCAATTTTTTGCAGCAAAATCAACTTGTCCATCAATTCATCAATGGAAAACTGGGTTGGCATTTCCTTTAAGCTGTTTAGTACTTGGTCTTTCGTTATCATAGCTTGTCTTTTTGCCAATATACAAATAATTCCTCTGCGCAGACTTTTAATTCCAATGTCGCCTAACGACCAGGGCAGCCCACGGCCGGGTTGTTGGCGTTGATCTTTCGTTTATTATTTTGGCTAATTGGAGCAAATAAAATACAAGTGTCAATTTCGCTAGGCTGGGGGCTGAGCACTGTTGGCGGTAGTTTTCAATCAGTCCAATTTTCAAGTTTGCCATTATTCTCCAGCCAAATTTCAATATAAACTTCTTCTTCAATGGGTATTCCATTCATTTTTAAAATATCAAATTTTAATCCTTTTAGTCCTTTTTTAATAGCTCTTATGCAGTAATTATATTCATTTCTGTCCCAAAATTCCTTTATTTCTGCTTTTGTTTGATATTCAGCCATCGTCACCTTACTTATTTCTCCATTTCTATTAATAGTTATTAGGTACTTTTCTGAACAATCAAAATCATCAATCTTTTTCCACTTGATTTTTTCAAGTTCTTTGAAGATTACAGTTGAAACTGTGTCTTGATATCTGCGATTTATTCTGTCAGGTTCATCAAAGTAGTTGCTTATCTCAGAAGTAC
>NZ_JBARYM010000709.1:0-3654 GCF_049647865.1 Tunicatimonas sp.
GAGGAGGTCAAAAACCTCCTCTTTTGCTCGATAGCTATAACCCCGACTTGCGAAAGTAAACGTTATTGCTAATTGATTCTAACTCTACTTTACTTCCACCTCCGGCCACGGCAGCCTCAATCTCCCAACCCACTGGACTACGCCTATTCTCTCTCTTATCTAATTCGTCTATCGTTAAATCAAAATTGGTGTAAACCTCCCCGGTGATAGATTTCATGGATACAGAAGCCCCCTGCTGCGCGGGCCAATTAGTATCAACAAATCCACTAAGTGACTTAGCGTACACCGGAGCTGTCACTCCAGTTATGGTAATATTACCGCCGAGGGTTTCTATACGAAGAGATGCCTCTTTAGGAAGATAAATATCGTAGACGATTAAGCTACAAAAGCTATTTTCCCCCATTTGATAACTACTTCCTTCACAATCGCCTCGATAATACTTTTTGGGCTTTTTCAAATCAGAAGTGACCTCTATTCTATCTTCGGTTGTGGTAATTTTTAAACTCCAGGCATCATTCAATGCATCATTATTAACAGAGACGCTTATTCGCAGAGCAACTTCCGGTTTGTCCCAGGTTTTGATCTGAATATCCTGAGCGTACTTCAAATCCAGGAGAACTTCCTGATCAGCCTGCCAAGCAATCGTTTTTTCTTCTAACCGTTGGGGCTGAACAACATGATCAGCTAAAAGCAATAGAATAATCAGCGATTTTTTCATAATGAACTCCCGGGTTTATTCACTTTTGCGTAGATAGATATTTCCACTCACCGTTTTCACTTGCATATCTACCCCTCCGTTGTTAATGGTGCCTTCTATGGGTCGGCCCATACTCATTCGGGTTAATCCAACTTTACCTTCTTGCTCCTGATCTAAGGCAATTTCAAAGTTGGTATACACTTCACCACTCACTGAGCCTAGCATCAAATTAGCGGGAGTTTGACTGGGCAAAGTAATATCTACATCGCCACTTACAATAGTAATTGAAGTGGGTTTTTGCTGGTTAACGGTATTAAAAACGACATCGATATCACCACTCACACTGTTTGCTACCACCGGTCCACTAACATTTTCTATTCTTACGTCTGAGTTTGTTGTCTTTATTTCAATCTCACCCAACAGATTTTTCATCTCAATATCTCCTCCCACATGGTTCACTTCTTCTATAACTACTGTGGTGTTTTTGGGTATCTTAAACTCGTAATCCACATCATTTCGACCTACTTTTAGCACGGTAACTTGATTATTCTCTTCATTTATTGATAAGCCAATACCAGAGTTGTCAGTGCCACCACTGTATAGCGGACGAAGCCCATCCGCTCGTTGGGGGGGGCCTCGTAGCCCGATGCATTAATGATAAGTTCATTGCCGTCGTGGCCTTCAATGCTAACTTCAGTGTTATGAAGAACCAAACGAATGGTATTGGCCGACATTGCCGCCCGATATTCCTGAGCATAGGCCAGCGAACTGCCCCATAAAAGGGTGATAAGTACTACTATTGTTTTCATGTTTTAGATATTTTAATGCTGGGTTAATGTTTTTAAATTGTTAAATGGCTTGATTGCTGACCCCATATCAAGTCTGGGACATGTATACTGATTGATAAATTGTCATTGTTCACTACTTACTAGTCATTATAGCAAGAGTTGACTGATGCCAAATTCTGCTTGTTGTCTGACAACTTCTTCAATCTGTTCCTGCTGTACTAGCCGTTGTAGTTCAGGCACCGCTTCTTTTTCACCCCAAGTGACTAATTGATTAATAATTGCAATCTGAACCATGGGGTGATCTTGCCCGCTTAATGCCTGAGCCAAAGCCGTGCGTACGGTAGCTTGGTTGGCATGAGTCTTCAGCGCTTCAATAGCGGCTAAGCGAACGTTTATGTTAGAGTCGGTACTTATTGTAAATAGCAGTGCTTCACTCACCGCTTGGTTGTCTTTAGGTGATGATTGAATGACCTGTATACGCTCACTGGCAGAAGCGCGCTGAAGCTGGTTTAGCAGCATCGTCTGGCGCATATCCTGAAAATCTTCCCGTAGGGCTACTACTTCATCCGATGTTTTCTCCTGCCCATACCAAATCCCCCCCAAAAATCCGCTCAGAATTAGGGCAATGCTCGCGGCAATACGCCTTCCCCATAGTTTAAAATGATGGTTTCGTGTCTTAGAATTTTTCTCTTCAGCGTCAATTTTTCGAAACAACTGATCGTAGCCTAACCGGCTAGTATGGTCTTCGCTTCTCAATTCGGCTAAACCTAAAAACTGATTACGGTCTTTCGCTAGCTCAGGTGCCACCTCACTCTGAGAGAAGTACGCATGCAGTTGTTTCTCTTCTACCAGGGTAGTTTCACCCTCGTAGTATCGCTCTATTAGTTTTTTTATTTCATTAGCTTCCATACGCGTTAACTCTGGTGTACATTTCCCGCAAACTGCGGCGGACTCGCGAGAGCGTAACCCGAATATTATTAATTGATAGGCCAGTCACTTGCTCTATTTCTTCGTAAGAATATTCTTCTACGTCCCGCAGATGAATTATGAGTCGCTGCTGCTCAGGCAGTTGCCCAATAAGTTCGCGAAGAATACCAGCGGTATTTGCCATCTCGGTTTTTCGGTACGGAGTAGTATTGTCAGTGGTGGTGGTAGTTCCGGTGAGGGGTATTACCTTTTTATGGTAGCTAGATTTCAGTTTGTCAAGGCACAGGTTTTTAGTCACTACCATCGCTAGTGCTTCAATACTTTTGTAGCTAGTTAGGTTGTTCCGATTGAGCCAAAGTTTAAGCAGTGCTTCCTGTACAGCATCTTCTGCCTCCTCATCATCGTGAAGCATTGTTTTGGCAAACCGATAAAGTTTGGCTTGTACCGGAAAGACGTTACTCTTAAAGGTTTTAACATTCATTACACTCCGAAGACGACTATTCATTGAATCCATTACAAGATTCTTCTTTTTTTTTCCATCCTTTAAAATCTAGCAATTTCGCCGCTTTTTCTATCTGTGTAATAATGCTGGAAAATCTGTTTCTCTACGGTTACGCAACATTCTATCTTTATATAGAACAGAAAATTCAAATTAAAGGAACAAAATGGCAGGTAACATTTGGAATGTTAATACATCCTCTTTATTTGTTTTTTATTTCTTTGTAAGAAGAAAGTGGCTCATAATCGTATTAATTGGCAGTTTAGGACTAAGTTCGTGCCGAAGCACAGCCATGCCTTGTCCGAAAATATCGGTTAAGCAACAGAAGAAAGGCATATTTTCTAGTCAGAAAAACCAAGTCAAATACGATAATAAAGGCCGTGTAAAGAAGTAGGTCATTAAAATTAATACGCCAGCGTTAAGTACTGTATGCTAAGAAATTATCATAAAAGATCGGTAGTCTACTCCTTTTGCCTTATCGGGTTGATACTGATACTTGGGTTGGGGTCTGCCTCTATTTCTCTAGCGCAAAGTGGTAAACCTACTTTACCCACTATAAAGCATCGTAAGAAGAAAAAAGAAGTGAAGGTCCCCAAGGCCCGCCGCAAGTCCAGGCAGATGAAGGACCAATCGAAGCCGAGTCGTACTACTAAAAGCAAGCGTCGGGCCCGCGATACGTACCAACGCCCACCATCCAAATCTGGCAATAAACCTGTATTTGATCGATATCAACGCCCTAAGAC
>NZ_JBARYM010000710.1:0-3171 GCF_049647865.1 Tunicatimonas sp.
GCGGCGGGCCACACAGCATTCATTAGCTCCATCGCATTCTCCGGATTCTGAGCCATACGGTCCTGTAGTCGCCATTCGGCGTAGTTGTCGTAGCCTAGCAGGCCGACCCGCTCCTTACGCAGCTTTAGGATCACTTCAATCAGCTTATTATTATCGTATTCGTCACCATTGTCACCCCGCGAATAATAAGTGCGCCATACTTCCTCTCGCAATTCTCGTTCATCAGAATACGTTAGAAACGGGTCCATAGAAGAGCGAGTATTGGTTACCGCGTACATACCTTCTTTATCCCGATCAGTCGCGGCACTAGCGTAAGCACTAACGAGCGATTCGGATAAGCCACTAAGCTGATCTTCAGTCAGATAAGTAATGTAACCTTCCTCATCGGCTAGTACATTGTTAGAAAACTGGGTGTAAAGTTTAGATAGCTCTTGATTAATCGCTGCGTAGCGTTGCTTCTTTTTTTCATCCAACTCCGCTCCGTTCATTTGGAATTGCTTGTAGATCAACTCTATCAGCCGTTGCTGGTCGTCTTCCAATGGGTTTTGTTGAGCATCTTCAAACACGGCCTTGATCCGATTGAACAGTTTTTCGTTCTGTGAAATCTTGGAAGAGTATTCGGATAGTTTAGGAGCCATCTCTTGCTGTACTTCCCGGAATTCGGGCGACGACATATTGCTGCTGTAGATGCCGTAGTAGGTAAATACTCGACCCAGTTCTTCGCCCGAGCGTTCCATGGCTACAATGGTGTTCTCAAAGGTGGGTGCTTCCGGGTTGTTAGCGATGGCCTCTATCTCCTGTAAGCTTATCTCCATGCCCTGCTCTAAAGCCGGTTTTACCGCCTCCACGGTCATTTTGTCAAAGGCGGGCACTCCGCCGTAGGGGCCAGTCCACTCTTGTAGTAATACGTTGGCGGTGTCAGTCAGATAAGTAGAATTCAATGCTGTTTCTTTGGGGTGATAACTGGATAAAAAGAGTAGGGCACATATGCCCAGTGCAAAAATGCTAGTGTTGGGTAATCTCATAGTTACTTCTTCAGATAAATACTGACAAAATAAAGAAGATAACCAGGTAAAGTGTTTCACAATTTTTAACAGAGAACTTTGACTGCGCAATGTTCGCTTATAACCAGATTGCCAGCATTGCTTTAAAGTACAGCAACCACTAGTCTAAGTTGCGCAAAAATGGTAAACTATCCGGAAGGAAAACATCAGTTGGGTAGTTTAACTATGCACAATCTCAGCATATTCGTTTTTGTACTTAGAGGGAGTTCTATTGGTAATATCCCGAAATTGCTTATTGAAGTTAGAAAGGGTTCTGTAACCGCATTCGTAACTAACTTGGGCAATATTCATCTGATTTTCCTGCAACAGCTTACAGGCATGACCAATACGAATATCGCTGACAAAAGCTGAAAACGTTTTATTTGCCCGAACTTTGAAATACCGGCTAAACGAAGAGGGAGTCATATTGGCTAGACTAGCCACTTTCTCTAAGCTAATGTTCTGCTTGTAGTTATGCATCACGTAATCATGCACCCGGTTCATTCGCTCGGTATCAGTTTCATTAATGCGATGCGTGTAGCCCACGCTAGAGATCAACTTGTATTCGGAAGAATGAGCGAGCAGGTTGATGATTTCCAGTAAGCAAAGCACACTCGGAAAACCCTCGATGTGGAGTAAGGATAATATCTTCACCTTCACCTTACGGTTCGTATTACCGTAAATATTCAGCCCCAACTGGGCACGCTCAAACAACTGCCGTACTTTACTCATTTCCCTCTTTTGCAGAAGACCTTCTCCCAAAAAATCTTGGTGAAAGTAAATAACTATTCCCCGAGTTTTTAAATCATTTTCCTCCTGAAAATAGGTGTCGTCACTATGCCAGAGGTGCGGCAGATTAGGCCCAGTGAAGACCATATCGCCCGGCTGGAAGGGTTGCACATTGTCTCCGATAAAGCGTGTACCAGTCCCTTCCAGCACAACAAATAACTGGTAGTCGGGGTGGGCGTGCCAGTTAGGATCAAAGTAAGGCTCCTGCAAATCTTGTATGACAAAAACATCAGAATCTGGTATAGAGACTTTATTGACCGCAGCCCGCATAGTTACATTTATTTATCTCAATAATTTAGAATTTTTAGCAAAAAAAGCAAAATACAGTCAGTATTAGTCAAAATAAAGAAAGCATTGTTTGCAAACATTTGCGAGATTGGATGCTCTTTTTAAAAAGAATTTATTCTTAGATAATTATTCTTGGCTCATATGAAGAATATCACAACATTCTGCACCACCTTACTTATTGGAATAGCATTATTGCTATTTGGCTGTCATTCCCCAAAGACAGCTTCAACTCAGAAGACCGGTCCCCGAGCCATCAACATCCTATTTTTAGGGCACGATTCGGAGCATCACAATTCAGAGGCCTATATGCCCATGCTGGCTTCAGCGCTCTACTCCCGCGGCATTGCGCTATCGTATACCGAAGATCCTAATGACTTAAACGCTGAGAATTTATCCAGGTACGACGGTTTGCTGATTTACGCCAACCACGATGAGATTACCGCTTCGCAGGAAGAAGTTATGCTGGAGTACGTTCGAGACGGCCACGCATTTATTCCGGTGCACAGCGCTAGCTTTTGCTTTCGAAACTCTCCGGAATACGTAGACATGGTAGGTGGGCAATTTTTGAGACACGAAACCGGCACTTTTGTGGCTGATATCACTCAAGCCGATCATCCGGCATTAGAAGGAGTAGAAGAATTCAGCACCTGGGACGAAACCTATGTCCATCATGAAATTGCGGAAGATATTAACGTATTGATGGAGCGATCTGAAAGCAACCCCGGGGAAGCTGGCCAGAAAGAGCCCTGGACCTGGACCAAGACCTACGGAGAAGGAAAAGTATTCTACACCGCCTACGGGCATGACGAACGCACCTGGGGCCAACCCGAATTCCACGATCTGATGGAAGCCGGAATTCTCTGGGCGGTAGAAGCTGACGTAAAGGAGCAGTGGCAAGCCTATATGGAAGACATGCCCGAATTACAGTACGAGGAACGATCCAACATTCCGAACTACGAAAAGCGTGATCCCGCCCCCCGTTCTCAATTGCCCCTTTCGCCGGAAGAGTCTAAGAAGCTCATTCAGGTGCCAGTAGGTTTTAGTCTGGAAC
>NZ_JBARYM010000711.1:0-11414 GCF_049647865.1 Tunicatimonas sp.
CCGTTCGTCGGGTGCGCCCAGCACAGCGACCCGGTGCACCAGCTCTACGTAATAACTCGGTTACTATGTATCAGCCTCGTGCTAGTAGAAGCCCTAATAGTAGATCCTCTAGAGTAAGTTCAGGAAGTACTCAAAACAACCGAGGTGACTACCGAGCCACTTCACCCAATCGTTCTACGTATGATCGGGCAACAAGATCTTCAGCGACCCGGTCATCCGCTACGCCCAATACGCGCAGCCGAACTGACTATTCTACCGTGAATCGTGGTGATAGATCACGTAGTACTAACCGCGATGCCAGCAGCTATTCTCGCTCAAGTGACCCATCTAGCAGTCAGAGGAATCGTGTTGAGCGAAGTAACCAGAGCAGAACAACTGCCCCCCGAGAACGTACTACGGTCAATAGTCGTAGCCGGAATAGTGGTACTTCATCGCAGTATAACCGAAGTTCCACTCAGCGTTCTCTGGCAACTCGGTCTAGCAGTTCGGTGAAAACTAATCGACGATCATCGGTTAGTTCGGCGCGCTCATCGGCACCATCGAGTCGGACGAACGTAAAACGTGGTTCTTCAAGCAGTAGCACCTCTCGTTCAACTGTGAACCGTTCTTCTTCGAGAAGTAGTTCTCGTTCTAACGTAAGTCGCTCTAGCTCTTCTAGCAACCGGAGTACTCGTCCGGCGACGAATCGTCCCAGTAGAAGTCGTCCGAAATAATTTGATTATCCAGTTGGGATTATGAGTCTTTGTAAGCTCAACTGGATAACTTTTTATCACAAATTATTTTAGTAGCGATGTGTTAAGCAAGCATTACTGCTGATTTGTATATTGCGGTATGCAATTTACTGAGGAGCAACATCAGACGTTGCGAAAGGCCATTCAGCATTGGGAAGATCAACAGCTTATCAGCACCGCTACTGCTGAAACATTGCGCCAGTCTTACGAAATTAAGGAGAGTAAATCTCACTTCGACTGGAGAAATCTATCGCTAATTGCCTTCTTCTTTGCCATTGCCTGCATTATACTATCCACTGCTCTTTTCCTATTAGACGACTGGCTGATGAGTGTGATGAATCGTTTAATAGGAGCCTCTGCACTAACTAAGTGCGTTCTTTTCCTGATTCTAACACTGGGCACTTTCTCCCTCGGTGTTCGCCGCAGAAGAAAATATCCATCTCAAAAATATAGCAATGAAGCCCTCTTAATTTTCGGTGCTATCTTTATTGCTTTTTTTCTGACTTACCTGAGTGAAGCGTTACAAATGGCGGAGGGCAGCTTTCCGGTCTTTGTAGGATCAGCGGCTGTCTGTTATGGAATAATAGCTGTCTATTTAAAGAGTCATCTTTTATGGGGTATTAGCTTAGCTGCATTAGCTACTTGGTACGGAATAGAAACATTTTATTTCAGTAGTGAGTCGTCGTATTTCTTGGGCATGAACCTCCCACTGCGCTACGTCTGCTTTGGATTGTTGTTAACTGTTGGGAGCGTAATGGTTAAGAAAACCTCAACTACCCAAGCTTTCTTTCCAATTACGTACTATTCGGGTTTACTGGTATTATTCTCGTCACTGTGGCTACTTTCTATCTTCGGTAACCAGACTGATCTATCGGTTTGGGGTAATACACCTCAGTACCAGTTCTGGTACGCTACTTTACTATTATCGGCTTTTTCAATTGGAGCTATCTGGTGGGGATTAAGTCGGCAGGAACGGCTTACCGCTGAAATTGGTATTCTATTCTTTTTATTGAATGTCTATACTCGCTATTTCGAATACGGCTGGGATACCCTACACCGAGTATTATTCTTTAGCCTACTTGCTATTTCATTCTGGTTTATTGGTAAAAAAGCGGAAGGTATCTGGAATCGATTAGAGCAAGACTGAAATACTTACCGCAACTCAACCGCCGGTTCATTAGCAACCTTAATTTTCTCTATCCTCATCTTACTCGTCTCAAACTCTTCCATTTCTACGGTATTAATCTTTATTTCGACAGAATTTGACTCGGATTGATCTGAGCTTGTTCCGGCCTGATCGGAGTGAACTCCATCTACCGCAATATGAGGAGCAATAATAAGCGCTACAATAGAAGTAAGCTTAATCAAAATATTCATAGAAGGGCCTGACGTATCTTTAAACGGATCTCCCACGGTATCACCAGTTACTGAAGCTTTATGAGCTTCTGAACCTTTGTATTCCATTTTTCCATCAATTTCAACCCCTTTTTCAAACGACTTTTTGGCATTATCCCAAGCCCCTCCAGCGTTATTTTGAAACATTCCCATCAGCACACCCGAAACCGTAATTCCGGCCAGTAATCCACCTAAAATTTCTGCCGAAGAGGTATCATCAAAAACTCCTTTGAAGCCAAAACCAAATAAAATTGGAGTTAGCAAAGCAATAGCTCCAGGCAGAATCATTTCCCGAATAGAAGCTTGCGTCGATATCTCAACACACTTTTGATACTCCGGGGTAGCTTTGTGTTCCATAATGCCCGGAATCTCCCGAAACTGTCGGCGAACTTCCTGTACCATATCCATTGCAGCTTTTCCTACCGCAGCAATCGCCAGTGACGAAAAGATAAAAGGAATCATTGCTCCGATAAATAAGGCGCCTAACACGGGGGCTTTATATAAGTCGATTGAATCTATTCCAGCCACGCCTACAAATGCGGCAAACAAAGCGAGGGCGGTTAGAGCAGCAGAAGCAATGGCGAAACCCTTACCAGCTGCAGCCGTTGTATTTCCAACGGCATCTAAATTATCTGTTCGACTTCGCACTTCTTCAGGTAGCCCACTCATTTCAGCAATTCCCCCGGCATTATCAGCAATTGGGCCAAATGCATCAATGGCAAGTTGCATAGCAGTAGTCGCCATCATTCCGGCCGCAGCAATGGCTACTCCGTACAATCCGGCAAACGAATACGAAAAGATAATTCCTGATGCCAATACAATGGTAGGCATTACCGTAGATTCCATACCTACCGACAGTCCACCAATAATATTTGTGGCGTGCCCCGTAGAAGATTGACGAATGATACTATTTACCGGTCGGCGGCCCATAGCAGTGTAGTACTCAGTAATGATACTCATCAGTGCCCCTACGATTAATCCTATGAAGATCGCCCAAAACACATCCAGACTACTGAACGTAACTCCTCGAATCTCCAAGTTATCGGGTAGTAAATAGCCAACGATAAAATAAGAGGCAATGACCGTTAAAATGATAGACGACCAGTTACCAATATTCAGTGCTTTCTGGACACTATCGGTTTCGTGGGTGATGCGAACGAAGAATGAGCCTATTATAGAAAAAATTAACCCAACACCGGCAATAAGCATTGGTAATAATATCGGGGCAATGCCCCCGAAAGCATCGTCCGACACAATTTCCCGTCCGAGCACCATAGTTGCCAAAATAGTAGCTACGTAAGAGCCAAATAAGTCAGCACCCATACCCGCTACGTCACCCACGTTGTCACCTACATTATCCGCTATAGTGGCTGGGTTACGAACATCATCTTCTGGAATTCCGGCTTCTACTTTTCCTACTAGGTCAGCTCCTACATCAGCCGCTTTGGTATAGATTCCTCCCCCCACTCGGGCAAAGAGTGCAATACTTTCCGCTCCTAACGAGAACCCGGCTAGTACTTCCAGAGCTTTCTCCATTGCTACTCCGTTCACACTAGCTCCCGGCACATTAAGAACATATATTTGATAAAAAATAATAAACAACGATCCCAATCCTATAACAGCTAATCCGGCTACCCCCAATCCCATAACTGTTCCTCCGGCGAAGGAAACTTTCAGTGCTTTGGCTAAACTGGTACGAGCGGCTTGGGTGGTACGTACATTGGCTTTGGTGGCTACACGCATTCCAATATATCCGGCAACGGCTGAAAAGACCGCTCCAATAATAAATGATACTGCAATATATGGACTGGAGGTTTCTACAGTAGTGCCTGACCAAGCCAGTAAAATTGCAGCAATAATTGCAAAATACGTGAGTACCTTCCATTCTGCTTTCAGAAAAGCCATCGCCCCATCAGCAATGTAGCCAGCTAATATCTGCATATTTTCTTCTCCGGCGTCTTGCTTAGAAATCCAGGCCGATCGTATAAACATGAAGATTAATGCCACCACTCCAAACACTGGCACGAGATAGACTAAACTATGCATAAATTGAATTTTTTGTACTTAGATAAATTGCGGTGCAAATATAGGAGTTGCATTTTGTTTAAAAAACTCTTTTGGTGCTTTGTTCCAATCAACTAACGCTGGTAAAGAAAATGCTATCCAACGTATCAAACAATTCAAATGAAGGTAGGTTAAGATGCAAATAATACGAACTATGAACACCTCAATACTTAGAGTACTACTTGGTCTGGCAGCTAGTGTGATTGCCTTTCGAGTTATTACCGTAAAACCTATTCGCAACTATTTACTCACAGCTATACTTAACGGAGCTGTTTTTTATATAAAGCGTAAACTTCGCTAGTTACGACGGTTCGCTAGTGGCTACTTCTTCATCGTTATCTTCTGTTTCGCCGCTATAGAGGGTTTCAACCTCATAGGCTTGTTTACCCTGCTCGCGTAGCCAGCGGCTAAATACTGAAGTAAATCCGTGCGTAACGTAAATAGTGTCGGCTCCCGTTGCCCCTATGGCCTGATTAAGTCCGGGCCAATCGGCATGGTCTGACATTACGAATCCTCGGTCGGCTGCCCTTCGTCGTTTTGCTCCGCGTACCATCATCCAACCTGAAGCAATTCCGGTGCTAAAAGGTCTGAATCGATTAACCCAAGGGCTGTTTAATGCTGAAGAAGGAGCAATAACTAAAGCTTTTCGTAAATCTTCTTTGGATACTTCCGCTGAAACCTTTGGTAACGATGGCAATTCAGCTCCACCTGCGATAAGGGCATTGTTTACATTATAGACAGCTCCGTGCAAATATACCGTACCAATAGCGCGGTCTAGTTGATGTATTATTCGCTGGGACTTTCCCAGTGAGTAAGCTATCAATAAAGAAGTTTTGTTCTGCGCTTGGTTGCCTAGCCACCATTCATGGATTTCTTCCATAATACTGGGTTGCGGCTTCCAAGAGTAGATGGGTAACCCAAATGTTGACTCGGTGACAAATGAGTGACAGCGAACTGGCTCAAATTGACCACTGAAGCCATCATCTTCCAATTTGTAGTCGCCGGATACTACGGCAATTTGACCTTTGTACTCCAAACGAATTTGCGCTGATCCATAGATATGTCCGGCCGGATGTAGTGATACCTTCACTCCTGAAATATCGACCGTTTCGTTAAACGCCAGCGTTTCCAATGATATATCTTGTCCTAACCTTAGCCGAAGAATTGTTTCTGAATCGTGGTGAGAAAGATAATGCTTCATGCCCCAGCGAGCATGGTCGGAATGAGCGTGCGTAATTATAGCCTTGTCTACTGGCTTCCAAGGATCGATGTAGACATTGGCTGGAGGACAAAATAGTCCACGATCGGTAAATTCAATTATAGGTTTCATTCAATCTTACGACAACCTGATAGAAAAATTGTTTTGAAGATAGATACTCAGTAATGCGCGGAGTCGCTTTATAAACTATAGTATCAGCTCAATTGATTGTTCTACTACTAATCACTAACATTTACTTTGATCTTGCCTCCGCTAGTTAGCCTTTCATATTTCGTATCTCGAATTTCATATTTTCTTTACGGGCTGATTTGGTTTAGCATAAGTTAGACGCACCGGGTTTTGAACTTCATGATAAGCATCTAAGCCACTACAAGTCATCGTCCCAGCTCCAACTAAATTGATAAATCCATCAGTAGCGATGCAGTTTTCAGGAAGGACAATCTTCTGGATCTCTCCTACTAAAAAAATAGTCTCGTTGGACTGCAAAGTATAATGTTCTACATAAGTAAGCCCCATTTTAATTGAAGCCTCTGATACAAAAGGAGCTGAAAAATCGTCAATATACGCAGGAGTTAATTTGGCTCCTTCAAACTCAGAAATATCCCAACGGGCACTAGTATGATGAGCCTTCTCTACAAAATCTTTACGAATATGGTTGATACTAAAATTCTTGGTATCTAAAATATTTTGCAGTGTATGGCGGGGCACCGTATGAGGACGGAAAAGAATACCGATGAGTGGAGGATTGGCACCCACATGAATAATTTGAGAGAATACTGCTAAATTCGTAATGCCCTCTGTAGATTGGGAACCGATTAAAGCCACGCTTTTAAATCCCGTGAGTGAGTTAATAAAATTAGTACGAAAGCGTTTTTCTAGTTGACTTAGTTGAGCGTTGGTGTAAGTTCGTTCAGCCATACGTTACACTTCAATAGCCTCTTCAATAGAATTGCAATAGCGGATATCAAGTTTATCGACAATATTATCAGGATAATTCTTAACGATCTGGGTTTTAGCAATTTCTACTGACTTGCGAAACCAAGGTTCATCGGGTAGTATTTTACGGTGGATACTCAACCCATGCTGGTACATCTCTTTTTTCCATACTACAAAATACCACTCCATGGATGGCTGATGGAAAGCGCGTAATGCCCGCTTGTCAAAAATAAACTTTTGGTTAGCTCCTTTTTTTACTAACTCAGATATTCTGAGAAAAATATCTTTGAAGTGCTCAATAGGTACGTACTCCGACTTGAGTTCACAAATAATAATACCCGATTTTTCGTGATACGAAACCCGGGCAAATCTAGCATCGAAGTAATCTTTAAATTTAGATACCTCCGGTGATTGAGTTAGCGTGGAATCTTTCATGGTCTAAAAAATTTTTGGGTTCTTCCAATTTAGTGAAAACTTCCCTTTCTTCGCTTTTTACCTTCTTCAATCTGACTATGGAGACCATTGATCTCATCTTCTAAACGGCTAGCATAGTCTATGGTTGTTTTCATCATTTGTTGCTGAGAAGTAATCTGCTCTTTAAGATACGATAATTCTGTATGCATGTCTCGTAGCTTTGCTTGGTACTCCTCTTTCAAGCGCTGCTTTTCATGTTCAGCCTTCTTGAGTTCCTCTTTAAATATTAAATACGACTCGGGGGGGGATTTTATCAAATCTGCCATTTGGGTAATTACCTAAGCATTTGCACTAATTTTCTTTGCTTTAGCTAAGCCATAAGCTTACGCCATTTCTATTGTGATCAATTAGATGAATTGTATCTAACCTAGCATGATAGTAATACACTCAACAATGATATTTACGATAACACATCTAAAGCCTATAAAGTTTTTGGTCTTGTTTAATTTAGTGTAAACAAAATGTATGATGATTGTTAATTGAGTAAAAAAACTGTCAATTATTTAACAACATTCGTTAAACATAGCTACAAATGTTTCACTGATGATAATCCACCATCAATATGGAATACTTGTCCCGTTACCCAACTGCTATTATCCGAAAGGAGATAGACTACTGCTTGAGCTATATCATCGGGTTTGCCATAGCGTCCTAAAGGATGCCGCTTATTAGAAGCCTCCTTCTTTTCATCAGTCGAGAGCAAATTATCAGCCAAAGGAGTATCGGTTAGTGAAGGAGCCACTACGTTAACCCTAACATTTTTGTTAGCCAATTCTGCCGCTAAAGCTCTTCCCAAACCTTCTACTGCTCCCTTAGCCATGGCCACGGCAGTATGGAAATTTAAACCCAATTGAACTGCTACGGTGCTAAACATCACTACACTAGCTCCTTTAGCGGCTCGCAAATTTTTTAGTGCAGCCTGAATAACTTTTACCGCACCAATAGCATTTAACTCAATTTCTCGCTGAAAATCGGCTGGTTTCAGCGATTGAAACGGCTTTAAAGTAATAGTGCCAGGAGTATACACTAGTCCGTGCAATTGCTCAGGTAAGGCATCCAGCTCATCAGTCATTTCTAGCACATCAAGAGGAATATGGGTGATATTTTCATGATCGGACGGGGCTTGGCGAGAGGCTACTGTTATTGATGCGCCCTCTTCTAAGAGAATATCTAGCGTGGCTTTCCCTATTCCCGAGGTTCCTCCGATCAATAAGATGTTTTTTCCTTTAAATTTCATGTTTACTCTTTAAGCTGATGTAATTTAAAAATTCTTTTTTCCTCACTTCATCCTCCTGGAAAGCACCACAGTAGTGCGAGGTAACGGTCAGGCTATTGACATCTTGCACACCTCGGGAGGAAACGCACATATGAGCCGCATCAAGAACCACCGCCACATCTTCGGTTTGCAATACATCTTTTAGTTCGTTAGCAATTTGAACGGTCATACGCTCTTGCACCTGTGGGCGCTTAGCGTAGTACTGTACAATACGATTAATTTTGGAGAGACCAATAACGTGTCCATCGGAAATGTAACCAACGTGGGCTTTACCATATATGGGTACAAAATGATGCTCACAATTGGAATAGAAGGTAATGTTCTTTTCCACTAACATCTCGTTGTACTTATACTTATTCTCAAATAGCGTAGCCAAAGGCTTATTTTCAGGCTTTAAACCGCTAAATATTTCTTTAACGTACATTTTAGCTACTCTTCTTGGCGTTCCCTGCAAGCTATCATCTTCCATATCCAGACCTAGAATAAGCATGATTTCCCTGAAATGCTTTTCAATCAACTCAATTTTCAGATCATCATCTTTCTCAAAAGCATCGGGGCGAAGCGGCGTCTCGAAAGAGCTACTCATATGATCGTCTCCTTCTTCTTCACGAAGTTGGTGACCATTACTATGTTTTGTGGGTTCATTTATCATAATTTTCTTTAAGCGGGGTATTCAACAAAATTTCTTTCTGTTTCAAACAGTACGATTTTCAGATCGTGATCTTGGTTCAAGCGGGGGCGAAGCAGATTCCAAATAACTACCGCAATGTTTTCGGCAGTAGGATTTACCTTCCTAAATTCCTCTGTATCCAGATTTAGGTTCTTATGATCGAACCGAGAAGTTACCTCTTCGCGAATAATGTCTTTAAGCAATTTCATATCGTAAACATACCCTGTCTGCGGATCAGGATAGCCGCTAACTTTCACAATCAAATCATAATTATGACCGTGATAGTTGGGCAAACTGCACTTCCCAAACACTTGTTCGTTTTGTTCGTCAGACCACTCGGGATTGTAGAGCCGATGAGCTGCATTAAAATGTTCTTTTCGACAAACCGTAACTTTATTCATAAAATCTTTTTAGTGACTTTTGTTTAAGTTTTATATAAAATATATTTAACAATATTGAGATAAAGGAATAACAGAAATACCTATCAAAAGTTCTCAGTTAAAATAATGTTAAAAAGTACTAAATTAATGCTGACGTTTAGAGTTTCGCATATACTAAGGATAAAAGTAACGTAGTGGGTTTACGCTATGGCAACGTTTTTGTTTACTTATATCTTATTATCCTATGCTAGTTATGACTAATTTGTATATCCCTCGTACTACTAAAACGCCTGATATCTTTTTTGATCTTGAAATGGGAAATTTTGAGATTAAAGGGCGATCAATACCCGAAAATTCGGTTGACTTCTATTCTCAGGTTATGCAGTGGTTAGCGGAGTATGAAACGAACCCCAACAATACGACGAACCTAAACGTAAAACTAGAGTACTTTAATACCTCTTCTTCTAAGTGCCTGATCGATATCTTTCGACGGTTGGAGAAGATCCATACTGTAAGCACCCAAGTTGAAGTTCACTGGTATTATGAAACCGAAGACGACGATATGCGCGAGTCGGGTGAGGACTTTCGCGATTTAGTTAAAATGCCCGTCGTCCTTCACGAAGTCACCAGCGACATTTCTGAGCGAATAAGTTGATAGTTGAATGGCTTAGTAGCTAAATTGCTAATAGTTAGTTTCTAGTTTGTTATTCACCTTTACTGTCTGTTGACCTAATACATTTCACATCTCATATTTCACATTTTATCTAGCTCTGGACCATCGTTCGGATCGGCCCATCAGTGAAATGCCGATATAGCCACGCACTTCCAGCACATTACCGTCTTCTTTGAGCCGCATTAAGCAACTGTATGTTTTACCTGATTCAGGATCATATATTTCTCCATCTTCATACTCACCATCGCCGTCGTACTCTAACTCTTTTAAAATCTCAGTACCAACAATAGGTCGAGTGCGGAATGCTTCGTCCGGATTTTCCTTATCTAGTTTGGTGCTTCCGTCTGGATTGTTAGGCTCTTTCAACCATACAATTTTTCCACAATACGATTCTCCGCAGTTATAGACTTCTATTTTAGCTCGGTTCTCCGAAGTATTCCACTCGCCTACAACCGCATCGGCCGTTTGAGCTAAAGCGGTATTGTGAATATTTATCGCTAAAAAAGCTGCAATTAGAATTGATTTGATCATGATATTAGTTGTATTTTCCGACATTCCTTTAAAATAAATCTTTTGCTTCGGCAATTGTTTATCCCTTTCATTCATGACCAACGCTACTGATACCCAAAAATTACCTGCTCAAATTCAGATTGATGTATGCGATCAGAAACTTACATTACTTCATCAGCGGGCAATCTTTTGGGAGGAAATGCAGTTTTTGCTGTTGGCCGATTTGCACTTGGGTAAAGCCGGGCACTTTCGGAAGAATGGCTCTCCTATTCCGGCGGCAGTGCACTGGCAAGATTTAGTGATATTAGGCGAATTAATTGAAAAGCATCAGCCCCGAAAAGTAGTATTGCTAGGTGACCTGTTTCACAGTACGCTGAACAATGAATGGTTAGATTTTGCTCAGTGGATGGAACAGTACGCTCCCCTACCCTTTGTATTAGTGAAAGGTAACCACGATATGCTACCAGAAGCAGCTTACGAGTTAGACCAATTAGTAGTCCATCCTGAAGAGTGGATTGAGAAGCCATTTCTTCTCACGCACAAACCAGTGATAGAGCCTAATAATCAGCGAGGTGGCTGGAAATTCCCAAAATCTTCCTTAGCTGATTCTGAACTATACAATTTAGCCGGACATATTCATCCGGGTACTACCGTGCGATTAGGGTTAGGCCAAAGTGAACGGATGCCTTGCTTTTTCTTCGGACCAACTATTGGCTTATTACCAGCCTTCGGACAATTTACTGGCTGCGTACGGATGAATGCTCAACCACAAGATCAAGTATACGGAATTGTTAGTGAGCGAAGTGTTATCAAAATAGGGTAATTTGCTAAGACGGCTCATATAATTCTGAGGAAATCAGTCCTTTGGTTTTATAAAAATATTCCGCTAATTACCGAATGAACGTCATTACTAACCAAGCAATACAACTAACCTACTACCGAACCATTACCTATGCTCACTCTTCTGACTATTCTGCTGGCTCTGGCATTTATCATTGTTGCAATTATTAAGTTTGATATTCACCCATTTCTGGCATTGCTAGTCGGGGCAATCATATACGGGCTATTATCGGGAATGTCGCCCGA
>NZ_JBARYM010000712.1:0-2445 GCF_049647865.1 Tunicatimonas sp.
GTTAAATGAAAGTCCGCCAACCCCATCAGATTCCAATACGTGAACTCCTCCGTTAAAGGCTACAGCTAACTGCCCGGTAGCCGGATTATACTCCATATTAGTAGCGGTAATATTTCCCGGAATGCCAGGTGAAACAATAGTAGCAGTAGTAGGATCAGCTGCTACGTCAATTACGTAAAAATCAGCCGTGCCTGCTTGTTGGGCTACTACGTAGTACGTGCTACCGTCCGCACTGGGTACCACAGTCATCGCTTCAGCAGTTCCTAAAGCACTTCCCAATGGACCATTGGCGGTACTAACGGCTACCGTGGGGTAATTGCCCACCGAGGTCGTCACTGATACGGTATGCTGGTAGATTTGACCACCAACATTGATATAAAGAAAATACTCTCTTACCCCATCGGAAATATCGTCATTAGGATCGGGAACAATCACTACCGGCTGGCTACCGATTCCATTGCCATTTAATCCGGCGGGGACTACGATTGGGTTACCTTGTCCGTCAAATATTTGGCTCCCATCGGTATAGAAATAAACATCCCCGGTGTTGGGGTCAACCGCTACGGCACTTCCTTGATTTCCTAACGGTTGCGTAGTAATGGTGTTATCGGTCAGGGAGTCGTCTCCCAGTCCGAACTGTAACCCTTGTCCGCTCCCCCCAAAAATCCAGAAATTATCTGAGCGGCCCTGTCCGGCCACCTCAGTGAGAGTTAGGAGTAAGAGTAGATTGATAAAAAGAATTTTATTGTGGTTTCCCATAATCGCCCATGCTTGGTACGCGAAGATATATTTACGAGAGTAACGAAAAAAGCATTCGTTTCATGTTTAATGTAAGCAATTAACGTGCTTTCTACGTTTTAGTGTGTTTCGTTTAGCTAGGAGAACTTAGCTATAGCACAAAAGCGAGAAAGAAACATAATTTTTTAATAAAAGAATTCAGTCAAACGAAAAGTAATTTCGATCTTTCGCTGTACCGTATTTAAAGGAAGGTTATTATTCGGAGAGATACGATGCACTATCTTTGGCTCAGAGCGAAATGTTTTACTTTTCACAATAATTTCGCTAATTATACGCTCTTACTGAAAAACAGGTGGTTAGTTATTATATTGAATTAAGGGGAATGCGACGGGCAGCTTTACTTCTTTTAGGGTTTTTAAGTTTACTGTCTTACGATGGACAAGCGCAAGATCCGCAATTTTCGCAGTTTTACGCTGCGCCATTGTACTTGAATCCAGCTTTTGCAGGGTCTACCGAACTTACTCGGGTAGGGCTTAATTTTCGTAGCCAGTGGCCCTCGCTAGAAGCCAACTTCAATACGGCCTCGGTGTACTTCGATCATTTCTTTGAGGACTACAATAGTGGCGTGGGAGCAATTATTACCGGAGATCGGCAGGGGTTGCAGGGCTTACAGTCCATTAGCATCGGCTTGCAGTATGCTTACCAGCTACGCCTTACTGAAAAAATTACCTTCCGGCCCGGAGTGCAGGGAGCGTTTTATAATCGAGATGTAAATTACAGTAATTTGCTATTCGGCGATCAGCTGAACGAAAATGGGTTGATTGCTCCAGTTTCGGGAGAGAATCTCAACGGTGGTTTAAGCCGATCATTTTTTGATCTCACCTTAGGCGGGGTGCTGTACACCGAGAATCTGTATTTTGGCTACTCCGCGGGGCACGTTACCACCCCCAATCAATCAATCACTGGCGACGTAAGCCCCTTGCCGATGAAGCACTCTATTCATGGTGGCTACCGCATCCTGCTTCCTTCGGGCTTTGGTCGGATTGGTGAAGACGAGAAAGGACGCGAACGCAGTGTGACCCCTACTTTCCAGTATAAGCGACAAGTTAACTTTGATCAGTTAGATGTAGGAGCGTACCTTACTTACGAACCGCTAGTAGTAGGATTATGGTACCGAGGCATTCCCGTTCCGCAGCTAGAAAGCTTTCCTAATAGTGAGTCGGTAATTTTGCTGGCTGGATTTATACTGGAAGATTTTAATATTGGGTACAGTTTTGACTATACCATTTCCGGTTTGGGAATTCAGAGCGGCGGAGCCCACGAAATCTCAATTGTGTATCATTTCTCGTTACGCGACCCTCGTAAACCACCTCGCAGTATCATGAAAATCCCTTGTCCTAAGTTTTAAATAGTGTCGAAGTGTTTTGGTGGCCACTGCGCGGTGCTAGAGTGTTAAGGTATTTATGTTCTGTATTTAGAAACTGTTTCAATTAATTCTTTTGGTCAAAAATAGCTGAAATTGAGCCATCTCATCGTTACTTTTTCGTTAAATAGCTCTGCTATTCTCCTCAAAAATGCCTTAATATGTCTCAATTTATCTCATTTTTCCCTCAAAATTTCTAACAGAAACAGCTGCTAAGATTTTGATTACTTAAATATACCCTTCTACCGTTTCACCTTTAGTAATAACTCTTCTCTGTATACTTG
>NZ_JBARYM010000713.1:0-4727 GCF_049647865.1 Tunicatimonas sp.
GCGGTACTCACTTCTTTAACCCACCTCGCTACCTGCGTCTGCTGGAGATCATTCCGTCGCAGAAGACTGATCCGAAGATTGTAGATTTTCTGATGCATTATGGTGACTTGTACTTGGGTAAAGAAACCGTGCTATGTAAAGACACTCCGGCGTTTATTGCCAACCGTATTGGCGTATACAGTATTCTGTCTACGATGCACACGATTGAGAAGGTAGGACTTACCGTTGGTGAAGTTGATAGCCTGACTGGCCCGATCATCGGACGACCCAAATCAGCTACTTTCCGTACGATGGACGTAGTTGGTTTAGACACGACTGTCAATGTAGCCAACAACCTATTCGGAGCACTCAAGCAGGACGAAGCCCGCGATATGTTTCAGTTGCCGGGCATTATGAAGGAACTGTACGACCGCAAGTGGCTGGGCGATAAAACTGGGCAAGGCTACTATAAGAAAACAAAAGACGAAAAGGGCAAATCGGTCATTCAGGAGTTGAACCTGGAAAACTACGAGTACGGCGAGCGTACCAAAGCTAGGTTTCCTTCGCTGGAAATGGCCAAGCCAAAAGATGATCTAAAGGAGCGACTAAAGATTTTAATCAATGCTCAGGATAAGGCGGGTGAATTCTATCGCGCCCATTTTTACGATGCTTTCAAATACTGCTCTAACCGCATTCCCGAAATTGCCGATGAACTCTATCGCATCGATCAGGCGGTATGTGCTGGCTTTGGCTGGGAGTACGGCCCGTTTGAAACCTGGGATATGCTGGGCGTAAAGAAAACGCTGGCTAAGATGGAAGAAGCGGGCTATAAACCTAACCAGTGGGTGTACGACATGCTGGAGAGCGGAGCGGAAAGCTTCTACAAAGCTGAGAACGGAAAACGCCTGTACTACGACATTGATAGTAAATCCTACAAAGTGATTCCCGGTACCGATGAGTTTGTGTTGCTGGATACGCTGCGAGAAAACAAAGTTCTGTGGAGCAGCGACGGAGCCACAATTTTTGACCTAGGCGACGGAATCTTGAACGTAGAGTTCCACACTAAAATGAATACGCTGGGCAACGATCCAGTAGAAGCCATTAACCGCGCCATTGATATGGCCGAAAAAGACTACGTAGGCGTAGTGATCGGTAACGAAGGCCAGAACTTCTCAGCCGGAGCCAATCTGGCAATGCTGTTTATGTACGCCATCGAGCAGGAATTTGACGAGGTGGATATGATGATCCGCCAGTTCCAGCGCACCATAATGCGGGCGCGCTACTCTTCCGTTCCGGTGGTAGTAGCCCCCCACGGCATGGCATTGGGCGGAGGTTGCGAGCTTACGTTACACGCCGACCACGTACAAGCCGCGGCCGAAACCTACACCGGCCTAGTAGAAGTAGGGGTAGGATTAATTCCGGCCGGGGGTGGCACCAAAGAAATGACCCTGCGGGTGTCCGACAGTATTGAAGCCGGAGATGTGGAGCTGAACGCCCTGCAGAATGCCTTCATGAACATTGCCACCGCCAAGGTATCTACCTCAGCGCAGGAAGCCGTTGACTTACAGTACCTTCGCAACCGCGATCGGATCACAACGAACAAAACTCGTTTGCTAGCCGATGCCAAGGAAGCCGCCTTATCACTGGCTGAACGAGGCTACACCCAACCTACTCAACGTAAAGATATTAAGGTGCAGGGCAAAGGCGGTATGGCACTCTTCCTAGCCGGAATCTACGGCATGCGACAAGGAAACTACATCTCCGACCACGATCAGAAGATTGCCGAAAAGATTGCCTACGTAATGTGCGGCGGCGAGCTATCCTACCCGCAAATGGTATCAGAAGAGTATCTACTGGATCTGGAGCGGGAAGCTTTCCTATCTCTTTCCGGTGAGAAGAAAACGTTGGAGAGGATACAGTCACTACTGCAAGGTGGGAAACCACTTAGAAACTAAGTGGAAAAACTTACAAAGTTTCAAAAACTTCGTAAGTCTCGCCTATAATTTAACACCGATGCTCGTGAGGGTATCGGTTTTTTTAAAGAGTACCCAAGTATGATTAGACTCACTGTCTCTTTACTTCTTATCATTCAACTTACCCACTGTTCACCTAAAGAAAAGAAGGTCAATTTTTATCAGTACATTCCTGAATCTAGCTGGGGGATACTCAATGATCTGTTAGAGTATCATAGCGATACTATTCTTCTGACTGGACTCCTACACTATAAATATGAAGACGTAGCTTTATACCAGACAATAAAGTCTAGGAAGAGTAACGCACTATGGTTATCTCCAATAGAAGGAGAGCTAATTAAGAAAATGGATAGTCTTGACACATTAAGGGTTAAAATCTTAGGTGTGATAGATACGACTGCACATGGGCATTTAAATCTTTATGCTGGAGAATTCTGGCCGATATTTATTAGTAGAACTCACTAAAGTTTACCACTAGTTTTTCACTATAGATTTTCTCAGTAAAGTAAGTCCTCCCTTTTCTTACAGATTCTCGTATTTTTGCGCTTTAGCAGAAAGGATTCACCTCTTGGATAAAACAATTCGGGTATTTGCACCAGCCACGGTAGCCAACGTGGCTTGCGGCTTCGACATTATGGGATTTGCCATTGACAATCCCGGCGACGAAGTGGTGATGCAATTGTGCGAAAGACCTGGAGTAATAATTAAAAGAATCATTGGGGACGAGGGTAAGCTGCCGCTTGATCCGGATAAGAATACTGTTAGCATTGTGGTGAAACAACTGTTGGAACAGGTACAATCCGAATATGGGGTAGAGATTACCTTGTACAAAAATATGCCACTGGGTAGCGGGTTGGGTTCTAGTGCGGCTAGTGCCGTAGCGGGTCTGCACGCGGCTAACGAATTACTACTTCGCCATGAGCCAGAGAAGGCAATTCAGCGGCGGGAAGATTTGCTGCCGTTTGCGATGGAAGGAGAGCGGTTGGCCTGCGGCTCAGCTCACGCCGATAACGTAGCCCCCGCATTAATGGGTGGATTTGTACTGGTTCGTAGTTACGATCCACTGGATGTTATCCGAATACCCACTCCTGAGGGCCTATTCGCTACCGTCATTCACCCGCACGTGGAAGTACAAACCCGCGATGCTCGCAGTATTTTACGCAAACAAATCTCACTAGAAGATGCGACCATTCAGTGGGGCAACACCGCCGGACTGATTGCCGGACTATGGCAGGGCGATTTTGAGTTAATCGGTCGTTCGATGCAGGATGTTATTATTGAGCCTATTCGCTCGCTGCTCATTCCTGGCTTTGATAGTGTAAAGGCTAGTGCGATGGCAGCGGGAGCGCTGGGCTGCGGTATATCCGGCTCGGGTCCATCTATATTTGCGCTGAGCAAAAACCGAAGCGTAGCCGAAGAAGTGGGAAGAAAAATGCAGAATACGTTTGGTGCCCTGAACATCGACAGCGACCTTTACGTTTCCGCCATCAACCAACAAGGACCAAGAATCATTGAATAACGGAAACCGGAATCTGGAGACCGAAGACCGGATTTTGAAATGTGCATCCACAGAGTAAAAACAAGACACTATAATCAAGACAAGAAACAACTGATAAAGCAATACTTTCACGAATCATATTCCGGTCTCCGGTTTCCAGACTCCGTTAATTATGAAATTATACAGTACAAACGATACATCACGATCACAGACTGTTTCTTTTCAGGAAGCAGTATTCCAGAGTTTGCCGGCAGATAATGGGTTGTATATGCCCACTTATCTACCATTGCTGGAGGATAATTTTGTGGATGAGATAGAGAAGTTTACTTTTCCTGAGATTGCATTTCAGGTGGCGACCATGCTGCTAGATGATGAAATTCCGGCGCTCAAGCTGCGTGATTTGGTGGAAGATGCGATTAACTTCCCGGCTCCGGTGGTAAAACTAGACGAGGAAGTTCACGTGTTAGAACTTTTTCACGGACCAACCTTAGCGTTTAAGGATTTTGGTGCCCGATTTATGGCTCGTACCATGTCCTGGTTCTTGCAGCAGTCGCCCCGCGAAAAAGAACGTACAATTTTGGTCGCTACTTCGGGCGATACGGGTAGTGCCGTGGCCCAGGGTTTTTTAAATGTACCTGGGATCAATGTAGTATTGCTGTACCCCAGCGGTAAAGTAAGTGAGATTCAGGAGAAGCAGCTTACCACAGTCGGGAATAACGTATCTGCTCTGGAAGTTTCCGGTACGTTTGACGATTGTCAGCGAATGGTAAAGCAAGCTTTCTTAGATCAAAAGTTGCGAAAACAGATCGCCCTCTCATCAGCTAATTCTATTAATATCAGTCGGCTAATTCCCCAGTCTTTCTATTACTTTAATGCCTACGCCCAGCTCAAGCGAGACTTCGCGTATAACCCTGATTGGCGATTGATTTTTTCGGTACCGAGCGGTAACTTCGGCAATCTCTGCGGAGGGCTGATTGCCAAACAAATAGGCTTGCCGATTGACCATATTATTGCTGCCACTAACACCAACGATGTAGTGCCAAAGTACTTGGAAACCGGAAATTTCGCCCCGCGCCCATCAGTACAAACTATTTCTAATGCGATGGATGTAGGTAACCCTAGCAATTTCGCTCGCTTGTTGGCTTTCTACGGCTACGCTGGTTCGGATGAAGAACTACTAGACTCTATTCGGGAAAATATTTCGGGTAACCGCTATTCTGACGAAGCTACCAAACAGACTATCCAAGAAGTATACAATAATTACGACGGATATACCA
>NZ_JBARYM010000714.1:0-3342 GCF_049647865.1 Tunicatimonas sp.
GCGAATCCAAAACCGTGCCTTGTAGAGTCCGTGCTTTGCGCTTGCGCCACACATGAAAGTATGGTAAGGAGTATGAGTAGATAATTTTTCATGAAAGTTATTAACTCTTAGATTCTTCTTTTTCTAGGGCCATGACAATCCTGTTATAAACTCGCTCTATATCGAGCCAAAACGACTCGGTGCCGCTCGTATTCACAAATTGCACAACCACTGCATCAATATCGCTGTGATAGCGTGCTATGCTGCAATAGCCTGGCAGCCAACCGGTATGTTCGTACTCGTAAACCGAAGTATAAATTTCTTGCTCTTTATCTGTAAATAAAGTACCGTCAATAAGTGCTCTTAAAAATGTCCCAACATCTTCTGCAGTAGCCACCATATTACCACCGGGCAGCGGAAAATCCCAAGACCTTAAATTGGGGTCCCAACCAATTAAATAACCGCTCATTACCCTGGTTGTGTCTGAATCTTGGTACACATTGTACGTGTTGATTAAATCCAGTGGATCAAGTATCTTAGCTTGGATATAATCATGATGAGAATAACCCAATGTTCTATCTATGATCTCTGCTATTAATAAATAGTTGGAGTTTGAATAGCTATGTTTTTTATTGGGCTTGAACGAGGCTTCCTTATCATAAACCCTGGCCATAAAGGACATATGTTCATCAAAAGTTTCTCCTTCAATTTCAGGTTCGTCAGAATAATCTATTATCCCGCTGCGATGCTGCAACATCATTTCTAAAGAAATCTCATTAGCATTTTCAATTTTGCCTTCCACCTCAGGCAATAGGTCGGTGAGTTTAGCATCTAATGATAATTGATTGTTGGCCACCAATTTGGCGGCAGATGCAGCGATGTATAGCTTGCTGATGCTCGCAATTTTGAACAGCGAATGAGCATCGGCTAGTGTTTGCTTTTCTCTATTATCAAATCCAGCACTGTAAAACGAAGTCCTTCCGGGGGCGTTCACATAAACGATAATGCCATCAAATCCATTCACAATTGCTTTGTCCACTTCTCCTTGAACGCTGTCTGGGAAATAGATTACGTCTTTTGAGCAAGAACCTAAAAGTATGAGCACAAACATCAAGCAGGCGATCAAACTATCAGAATTCAATAATCTAAGTCGATTTTTCATTTGTGGAGTAATTCTAAACTTCTTATATGTGATTTATGAATTTTATGTAGTAAACGGTTGAGGAGTGAGTTCTTTAAAATGATTTGCACTGGGGGTTTTACCGCCTGATGCAATCATCCAAATAGTCAGTCCGAGTTCGCCAACGGTCATTGGTAAAGCCATAATCATTTCCAAGATTAAAGGGGTGTGTTTTGGTTTTCTAGATCGCTCAAAATCATGTTTTCAATCAAGCTATTATCGCTTGTCGACTGTACATGTTTTGAGTTTTCGAGAAGTAGACTTTTCTTAAGGGACGGAAATATGTGAGAAGCTCTTTTGAGCATTTTTGCTCCAGGAAACATGACATCGTTTTTTGCGGCAATCAGCGTTACAGGTATTTCTATAAGCCTAGCCTTTTCGCTTGATATGACAGGCACTGGAGTAAAATCCATCTTAAAATGCAAGAACACTTTTGATAAGTATTTGATGGCGAATTCGTCTCTATCTGTAAAGACGTCTTTCAAAAAAGCCTCAACAAACTTGGGTTTCCCCGAACTTATAAACCGCTTCATAGGAATGAAGATTTTAAAAAGCGCTTTTATCGGATTGCCATTCACGATATAAGCTGGCGCGGACAAATACACTTCTTTGATCTTACTTTCATCATGCTCCAGCGTTTTAAGGATCACCAAACCGCCGAATGAAAATCCAGCCAGTGTTACATTCTCAATTTTGAGCTTGGTAATGATTTCATTCATCCATTTTCCGTAAGAGTCATCTTTCATACTGGGTCTTGTTTCAGTGCTTTTATTTGGCTGAGCAATCACATCAATTGCAAACACCCTGAATGACTTATGCAAATTTGGATAGGTTTCCAACGCAATTGGTGCGCAACCATTGGAACCATGAACAATGATTATTGGTGGGGCTAAGGGATTTCCTGTAGCAATGATGTTTGTTTTTCCAAAACTGGTTTCTACCTCTACGTATTCGTATTCAATATTAAGCTCTTCCAGTTTTTGGTCGTAGAGATGCAATATTTCTTGCTTTCCTTCGGCCGATTTAAATAGTGATTTCATTTCTATGATTTTCATTAATTGATATAGTTATGCAATTGGCCTCAAAACCACATTTCCTTTTTTGTGGCCCGCCTCAATGTATTCGTGCGCATTTGTCACTTGCGCGAGTGCATACGTTCGATCGATGATTCCCCTTAGGTTTCCAGCTTCAACTATTTCAATTAGGATCTCGAGCAATCTCTTGCTCTCCTTTTCTGGTAAGGCACCGGTAGCTGAAAATTTCGCCTTCTTCTTACCAAAGACTGAGGTCATCACCATTGTTAGAGAGGTTTTCACCGAATACGTTGTCTCCCGCTTTAAAACGAGTGACTGCAGCCCCAACAGATTTTACGACGCCCGCAAAACTAGTTCCCCAAATTGGGTTCTTCGGTTTGGTAAGCCCTATCATCAATCTTCCGATGTAAGGCTTGCCCGTGCGCATCGTTGTATCTGCTTTGGTGACCGAAGATGCATGAATCTTAACCAGTACTTCATTCGGTTTAGCGATTGGTTTAGCAACGGTATTTGCTTTGAATATTTCTGGTGAACCGTACGCTGTCGTGATAATTGCTTTCATAATGACTGTGTTTTATACGTTTATAAAGCAAATGTAAGGGCGGGGCAGTGCCCCAAGGTTCGGGATTACAACTAGAGGTTCGGAATTATAAATCCAAACTTTATTTTTTCATAAAGTTGGTAATCAACGCAATGGTTTCTTTTGTTCACAACCATTGGAATACAGTAGGCCAACAAGGTGATGCACCTATCAGCAATGGCCTACAATGTAAATAAGTACTTGAAATTTTAGAAAAACGGGTAGAAAGTGGGGCAGGAACTGCTTTTTCAATTTTTCATATCAAAGGCCTTATTTTACGCTTGATAACAGCTTATGTACGCCCCTCAAATTTGATTTTACCTAATCTTTATTTCAAATAAATACTCCCTGAAAAGAGCGCTATTAAAGTTGTCTTCCTGAAAATTTATTGCGTTGTGCAACGGTTACTATTGTTGTGTGCTGTTTTAATTTACTTTTACTCATTTACAGGTCTTATTCCAAAAATGAGTAAATAACCAATCATCCAAAATTCTCCAATGGTTGCGGGTAGCGTAAGAAATCTATTGAAGCTAAAATCAATTCCTGCGTAGTGGATAACGGTGCTAATA
>NZ_JBARYM010000715.1:0-3625 GCF_049647865.1 Tunicatimonas sp.
GGATTAGGTAAGTAGGGGGGGATAACACCTTCGTACATCTGAGGCTTCACGAAGTGAAACAATCCAGCTACTACGTATAAACTCGCCATAACGTATAAACTAAGCGTATTATCCATTTAGAGAAATATGAAATGTAAGATATGAAGTATGAAAAAGGAAGTTAAAAATCCGAAGGCTAAAGGCCGGATCTAAAGTTGTGGCCTTAAGACTTTCCAATCAATAACTTATTAATTACCAAGCAATCAGCAATTTAGCCATTTAACAATTGATTAAAATCCATTATCTTCGTTAAAAACCGAACGGCAACCTATATTCCGTATGAACCGACGACATTTTATTAAGTCTAGTGCTGGAGCTACGGCAGGCGCAAGTTTAATTTATTCACCATACTCCATTGCCCATCCTCAGCAAAATAAGAAATACACTACTGCGCTGATTGGCAGTGGCTGGTGGGGCATGAATATATTGCGAGAAGCCATTGCAGCGGACCGATCTAAAGTGGTGGCCCTTTGCGATGTAGACCAGCGCCAGCTAGACCAAGCAATGGAAGAAACCAGTAAGCTCACTAGCGATCGTCCCAAACGCTATACCGATTATCGGGAATTACTAGCGACTGAGAAACCAGAAGTTGTTATCGTTGCTACTCCCGATCATTGGCACCCATTGCAAACTATTGCTGCGGTAGAAGCCGGAGCCCACGTGTACGTAGAGAAGCCTATTGGACATACGATTAACGAAGGTAAAGCGATGGTTCAGGCGGCTCGAGCGAACGACCGCATGGTGCAAGTAGGTACTCATCGTCGGGTTTCACCGCACAATATATCTGGAATGGAATTTCTCAAGTCGGGGCGAGCCGGAAAGATCGGGATGGTACGGGCTTTCGTGCACTACGGAGGCGGTCCCGGTGAACCTACTCCTGACTCCGAACCACCGGCTGAGTTGGATTGGGATATGTGGTGCGGTCCGGCCGCTATGGTTCCTTACAATGAAAGCATTCACCCTAAAGGATTCCGACAGTTTCTGGAATTTGCCAATGGACAGATCGGCGATTGGGGCATCCACTGGCTCGATCAGGTTTTGTGGTGGACGGAAGAGAAAGCTCCTAAATCAGTACACTCGGTAGCCGCCCGCCACATTAAGGAAAACAACACTACAGCTCCTGATACACAGGTGGTAAACTATGAATTTGAAGATTTTACCGCTGTATGGGAACATCGGCAATACGCCGCTAACGAGGCCGAAAAACATAATATTGGCTGCTACTTCTACGGAACTGAAGGCACCTTTCATATGGGATGGCTCGATGGTTGGACCTTTTACCCTAGCAAAAAAGGCGGTGAAATCATCCACGTAGAACCGCAGCTAAACGATCCTGATAAACAAAACATCAAAGAACTTTGGGCTGATTTCTTATCGTCTATTGAAGGAGATCAACTTCCAGTTTGTGATATTGAAATCGGACACCGCTCTACTAATATGAGTTTATTAGGTATGCTATCGCATAAGCTAGGACGAAGTGTTGCTTGGGATAATGAACTAAGGGTGATTCCGAATGATCCGGAAGCTAATGCTTTACTGCAACGTAAGTACCGCGATCCGTGGGAATACCCTAAAATTACATAGCAGCTTAATTAATAATTTCACCGTCGTACACTTCTACTTCTTTTGTAACAATTCGCACCGAATGCTTTTTAGGAGTAATTCGCTTACCCAACTTAGCGGCGTAAACCCGGGTAAACATAGCTCCTACCAGTAGCAGTAAGGAGGAGTAAAATACCCATATCAAAATACCGGCCAATGAACCAGCGGCACCGTAGGTAGAAGCTACCCGCGTGTTGGCCAGCATCAAACCGATCAGGTATTTACCAATAGTAAACAAAATTCCGGTTACTAATGCTCCCACGCTCACATCTTTCCAACGAACCTTAGCATCAGGCAGAAATTTGAATATCAGTGCAAAAATCAAAGAGATAATGCCTAGCGATATTGCGCTGCTAGATAGCTGAATAATATATACTGTATAGTCATTCAGAAAAATAGAGTTAAGAAAGTCGCGGAAAACAGACATCACGGTATCAATGATCAGGGAGACCAGCAACAAGAAGCCCAGAATGATAATTAGGGAGAACGATAGTAGGCGATCGTACAAAAATTTGATGATACCCGTCTTAGGTTTGGGCTTAACCTCCCATATTGTATCCAGCGCTTTCTGTACAATACCAAAAATCACTGTAGCACTAATTAGAAGAAAAGTAATGCTCAGGATGTTAACGAATAAATTGGAGGTATCCCAACTCCGGTTTTGTATGATTTTAATAATTTCTTCAGTGCTAGCTGCCCCAATTAACCCCGAAACTTGGGTAGCCAACTGATTTTGGATTTGTTCAGCATCTAGAATAGTCCCTAGCGTTTGAACAATGATAATCAGTACAGAAGGAAGGGAAAAAACCGTAAAAAAGGCAATAGCAGCGGCATAAATTACCGGGTCTTGCTCCTGTAGTTTACGAACAGTCTCCCAGATAAGCTCCCATGCTTCTTTAAAAAAATGCTTCATCAAATAAGGTGTAGTAGTTTAATATAACACAATCTGGATGAAATGTTTCCGGATTGATGATTTTAAAACTACAATTCATCGTAGTATCTACTACGGCTTGCATTCACCTATATTTCCCAGGTACTGTAGTGATACTTTGCTGGTATCTGAAAGTACATTATTCGTGGTTAGTTTTATCAGTTGTATTCTCTAAGATCATATAATTTGGCCCTTCTTTCGTCCAGAGGGCGCTTAACTTTTTGGGTGCTCGGGAAGGAGGCAAAGCAAACGAGCCCAGAATAATATCCAGATCGCCATCTTGATCAGTATCGCCAGCATCCATGGTTAACCAGTGACCGTTGGCCGCTTCGGGAAATGTTTTAACTAGAAAATTCGCTGAATTGCCGGAAGATTGATTTTCTAAATACAAAAATCCTCGTTCGGGGGTCTCCACAAAATCCGGGAAAAATGAGATAGCAGCAATATCCAAATCGCCATCCTGATCGAAATCACGAGCCATTGCCTTAGAGGCTCCGGGCATTGCTTGGAAGTAACTTTCTTGAAATATTCCTTCGGCTGACTGCAAAAAGATTCGGATACCGTGGTAGGGTTTGAGTACGGGTGAATAATCAGCATTATCGCCGTTGGCATATAATATGTTTAAAAGACTATCACCGTTGAAGTCAGCTAGCTCAAAGTAGCTGGAACCGTGTACCGGGGGAAAACGCAATAGAGTACGAGGTTGGTACTGCCTATCACCCTGATTATACCAAGTAATAATACGCTCATCACCTTGAGCAACTAAAATAGTCACATCAGAAAACCCGTCCTGATTAATATCCGCAATCTTATAAGATGTTTTAATTGGGAGCAAAAAAAGCAGTCTTCCCAGGAAGGCTGCTTTTTTTGCTCAAATACTAGTAGTCGTTGAAAAGTGGCTTTCTCAACAAAGGTTTATTATTTAGTACTCAGCGACTACCTTTTCAGCTTCGGGCACTGGTTGCTTAGAATGCTTTTGCCAGACGAAGAATATGGTAAACAAGACAATCAGAATCGCTGGACCTGATATCATTTTTTCTAAGGTATCTTGAC
>NZ_JBARYM010000716.1:0-2462 GCF_049647865.1 Tunicatimonas sp.
GGTGATGATGTACTGCTCCGGTTATCAATAAGGAGGGTATGGGAGCTTGCTCTTTGCTAAACGCCCGGTCGGAAATAACCAAAATATTAGCTCCGTTTTGTACGGCTTGCTCGGCTTTAGCCACCAATTGCTCAATAGCGTTTTCTAATGCACCCGCTTCACCAGTTGCCGGAAATACTGCTTGTAGCACTTCAACCTTGAAAGCCGGATGCTGTAGATATTTTATCCGTTTAAGCTCTTGATTAGTAAGCACCGGATGCTTTAGCTTAATCTGCTGACAGTGCTCAGGAGTTTCTTCCAAGATATTTTTGGTAGCACCCAGCTGCGTAAATAGCGACATTACTAACTTTTCCCGGATAGGATCAATCGGTGGGTTGCTCACTTGAGCGAACAATTGCTTAAAGTAGTTGGCAATATGCTGGCTTTGGCTGGAGAGAGCGGCTAATGGTGTATCAGCCCCCATAGAGCCGATAGGCTCTTTAGCCTTATCAGCCATCGGCCCAAGAATAACTTTCAAATCTTCGCCGGTGTAACCCATCGCCTGTTGACGAGTAATAACGGGTAAATTATCTGATGGCTGAGTGTCTTGCCCATTTACGTGCAGTGGTTCGGGCAGTTCATCCAAGAAGTACCGGTGCTCGTTGAGCCAGCTCTGATAGGGATGTTCAGAACAAATTCGATCTTTAATCTCTTTGTCGCTGATAATGCGCCCTTCCGATAAATCGGCTATAAACATTCGTCCGGGCTTCAATCGCCCTTTAAGTAGTACTTTAGACTCATCTACAGGCAAAGCTCCCGCTTCAGATGACATTACCAATTTCTGATCTTCAGTGAGCAGATAGCGCGACGGACGAAGGCCATTACGATCTAGAGTAGCCCCCACCATATCACCATCGGTAAAGCAGATAGACGCGGGGCCATCCCAAGGTTCCATCATTGAAGCGTAGTATTCGTAAAAGGCTTTCTTGTTTTCTTCCATCAGCTCATTATTTTGCCAAGCTTCAGGAATGAGCATCATCATCACGTGAGGTAGTGATCGCCCCCCCATATGCAATAGTTCCACTGCCAAATCCAGGTTAGCTGAATCTGAAAAAGCCGCGTCACAGACCGGCATTAGCATTTCTAGTTCTTCATCGGTAAACAGGGTAGACTGGAGTAGGGCCTGCTTAGAGCGCATCCAGTTTACATTTCCTCGGATGGTATTAATTTCGCCATTGTGGGCAATGAACCGGAAGGGTTGCGCTAGCTTCCACTTAGGAAACGTATTGGTGGAGAAGCGAGAATGCACCAGAGCCAAGGCCGAATCAAAGGAAGATTGTTGAAGATCAATGTAATAGGGGCGTAGCTGAAAAGTGGTAAGTTGCCCCTTGTATACAATAGTTTTATAGGAGCAAGATGCAATGTAGAAAGTATCTATTGTATTGGCTACCTCTTGGTGTACAGTATGCAAAACGTATTGCTTCAGTACATATAGCTTTCTTTCTAAAGTCATTGGATCATTGGGTGGTGCCCCTTTCCACCGGATAAAGGCTTGCTCAATACGATGCTCTACTTGCTTGGCCGAACGCCCTAAACTTTGATTATTAGTAGGCACCTGCCGATACCCCAAAAGCTCTAGTCCAAGTTCTTTAATAGCTTGATTAAGAAGCCCTCGGCATTCTTCGCGCAGCTCGGCGCTAGCTGGAAAAAAGATCATGGCTACACCATATTCGTTAAAATCCGGTAGGGTAAATTTTACATTTTCCTGAAAAAAACGATGTGGCTTCTGTACTAAAATTCCGGCTCCGTCGCCAGAATCAGGTTCGCAGCCACAGGCTCCCCGATGCTCCATATTCTGAAGCATAATAATTGCGTCATCTACAATACTATGCGATTTTTTACCTTGTAAATGAGCAACGAATCCGATACCACAAGCATCGTGTTCAAATGAAGAATCATATAAAGAGTTTTCGTTATTTCTCATCCGCAAGTCTTTAGTATACGCTTCCAACAAATAGATAATAGTTTAATGTTTGGAAATCAGAATAAAATTTCTGAATTTTACTTATAAGCAGACTATTGTATTGCGTATGCTCTTTAATAGAGAATATAGCTTAGTTACTGCATGAAATATTTGGTATTAATTTTTCGCAAAACTTTATTCCGCGAATAAGCAATATACTTAATTTTTGGTACATCATAAACCAGTATTATTAGCAAAATACCAAATGTTATCTGGTAGGAAAGGATGGTGCTTGCTCTCTACTGAAAATATGACTACCTCAAAAACTATTCGTTGTTAATCTTGTAACGTAAGCCAAAATCTTACATTGAAGATTATCATTTTTTTAATTTTTTGAAAATTGGCTGCTCATTGAAAATTTTTCAAAAAAGGATAGAATTATTGCGAATATTAACTGATTCTACTCCAGTTAAATGTATTTTCCTTCATTTTATCTACGTGCTGACGAATAGGGTGATGC
>NZ_JBARYM010000717.1:0-1755 GCF_049647865.1 Tunicatimonas sp.
TAGCCTAGTTGTCACCGATGCTTTCACTGCTACCTCAGTATTGGGAGGAGCAGTTGGGTCAATTATTATAGTGGGAGCTCAACGAGCCGCATTCTCTAATGAAGCGGGGATTGGTACGGCCCCCATGGTCCACGGAGCGGCTAAAACCAGCGAACCCGTACGGGAAGGATTAGTCGCCATGCTCGGTCCTGCCATTGACACACTGATTGTTTGCACTATGACTGCACTGGCAATACTGGTGACTGATGTATGGAAAGTTACAGGTATGGAAGGCATAACCCTTACAGTAGATGCCTTTAACATCGCCTTTCCTGGCAATCAGTTCGGTGGATATTTGCTGCTGTTGTGTGTAGCCTTTTTCTCGTTATCGTCTTTATTTACCCTGTCGTACTACGGTACCAAATCCTTCTCTTATCTAGCTGGAGCCCACCGGGCACATTGGTTTAACTATTTTTATGTAGCAACCATTGTAATTGCCTCGGTGGCTACGCTAGAAGCAGTTATTGATTTAGTAGACGGAATGTATGCCTTAATGGCTATTCCAACGATGGTCTCAGCTCTATTGCTAGCTCCCAAAGTTCGGGCAGCGGCGCAAGATTATTTTTCTCGGCAGCATCAAGAAACTCCTAAGAAGGTAGTTTAGCATCAAAGAGAAAGTAGAAGTGATTTAAATTTCTCAGTGTTATATTGCGCCATTCCGGTTTTCTTAAAAATTATTTTTCCGTTCCGATCAATAACCCAAGTAGTTGGTATTGCTTCATATGATAAACTTGGATTTATCTGCTTTGGAAAGTATACCTGAACCGTGAAGCGTTTATCTTTTACCCACTTCTTCGCTTTTAGTTGATCTTGGTCTACCGAAATCATCAAAAATTCTACTTCGCCCCCTACTGATTTATATAGTTTGGCAATTTCGGGCATTTCAGCAATACAGGGCGGACACCAAGTAGCCCATATGTTGATAAAGAGCACTTTTTCTCGCTTGCGATTAAGATTAACCTGCTCCCCGGTCATGTTGTATAGCACGAATTTATAATCAAATGTTTCACTTTCCTGATTAAGCTCCGATGAGGCATTGAACAAACCAGTATATAGTAAAGCCTTCTGTACATTACTTACTACCGGCAAGCGTATACTTGGTACAAATAATAATAGTAACAAAAGAGAGAACAGAATAAAATCAATAATTCTTGATTTGAGCATTTTTTTCATCGCAGTTGTACCTTCCAGTCTAAATGTGTTTACGAATTCTTTAGTTTCTTTCCTAATTTCGCTGAAAGCCTAATAAAGACCGATGGGAAAAAAATTCTTCATCCAACAAATTGCGCTATTCTTACTCGTGATTATTTCCTACCCCGGATTCTCACAGTCGGTAAGCCTCCCTCCTTCCACGCTTGATGTTCTCCATTATGCTTTTAGCTTAACAGTACACGATAATTCTAATGAGATTCAGGGTAATGCTAGTATTTTTGTTTCGCTTCCACCTAATCAGTCTTCTCCCGTAATTCTGCATCTCGCCGATATAGATAGTAGTGGCACTCGAGGGATGATCGTAGAAGAAATCTTATTCAACGATCAATCTGTGGACTTCATACATAAAAATCATGCACTTTATATCAACATTCCCAAAGCTAAATTAAATACTTCTCAAGGTACTTTTCGTATTAAGTACCACGGCATTCCCAGCGATGGGTTGATCATTGAGCAAAACCAGTATGGCGATCGTACTTTTTTTGGTGATAATTGGCCTAATCG
>NZ_JBARYM010000718.1:0-4262 GCF_049647865.1 Tunicatimonas sp.
TAACTACACCAAACATTACCCGGCATATTTTACAGGATTGCTAAATAATGTTAGACCGTTTTGTAAAAGCGCATAATAACAGGTGTGCTAGTGAAGTGATGCTTTGTTGGTATGCTCATCGTAGCCTTGTACTGATAAAAACGTAATTAGTAATAGTGTCTCTCTAGATGAAAAAATGAAATATTCATGCATATTTTTTGCAAAAGTTTGTGAATTTTTCTTCTTAATCACTATTATATTTCACCTGATGACTATATTTTTGAGGAGAATCAGTGGTAAACAGCTAATATTATAATATCTGATTCTAATAGGCTATTACAGTGAGTGCTGGCTTGAAATTTTGACTCTCTAATGTTTGTCGCTTATGTCGGGAGGATCTCCTCTTCGTAAGGCCGTTATTCAGGCTTGTGGAAGTTCGTCACATATTCTTAGTTCTCAGGCAAACTATCTGTTTCAGATTGATTTGCAGGGAAATATTGTGTTTGTAAATACTACGTATGAACACAAGTTTGGAGATAAGGAGGAATACATTGGTCAGCCCCTTCTGAAGACCATACACCCTGATGATATAGATAATTGTGAGCAGATAATCCTCCGGTGTATTCAGAATCCGGGTGAGCCTTTACCCATAGAACTTCGTAAGCTTCAAAATAGTAGCACCTACTCTACTACCCACTGGGAGTTTATGGGATTAGTTGATGAGCAAAGAAACCTTATTGGGATGCAAGGCATAGGACACGACATTAATGGCAAAAAAGAGGTAACACAACAACTTGAACAGGCTAACCGGCTAAATCAAAAATTACTTACTATTTCCATGCAACTCATGGACGTTACTTCTGATGCTTTGTATCCTACAATGAATGAAGCATTAGGCGTTATCACCCGATTTTTAGGTTTTCAGCGAGGGTTGGTGTACGTGAGGGATAAGAAAGGAGAACAGCTTCGGGGTCATCTTTCTTACGAGTATTCTTCTTCTGGAGTATTTACTTTAGGAAACCAAGCTAGTCAACTATCGTTAGAAAACTTTCCTTGGTGGACCAAAAGGGCTTTGCGTAAGGAGTCTTTTGAAATTTCTGGTATTAGGAATCTACCTGGAGAAGCGTATCGTGAAAGGTGGTTACTTAGTATGCTGAACTTAGAGTCTGTTTTAGCTATTCCGGTAATATACCAACAAGAACTTACTGGCTATGCATTGTTCGTCAGCTCGGTGCAGATTAAGCCTAAAACAAAGAGTTTACTAGAAACACTTAAAATGTTAGGGGTAATTTTTGGTAACACCTTGCACCGTACCCACCTTAATCAAGCACTATCCGATGGTCGTAGCCAGCACAAGCTGTTAGCAGATAACGTGGTAGATATGGTATGTAAGCACGATTTAGACGGAACTTACAACTATGTTTCGCCTTCATGTGAAAGCTTAACGGGGTTTAAACCATCAGAATTACTCGGCACCTCGCCCTTTACGTGGATTCATCCGGAGGATCACCCTAAAGCTTTTGAGCATTTAGAACGAGTACTGTCAGGAGAGTGTATTCGTTACGATTACCGCAAACGCAGAAAAGACAATCAATATCATTGGGTAGAAGTAACGGCTCAATTAGTACAAGAAAATAATAGAAAAGAGATCGTTACTTCTGTTCGTAGTATTCATCAACAAAAGCTTACCGAACAAACCAACGCTAAACTGCTTTCTAAAAGTCAAAAATTAAACGAAGAACTTCAAGAGAGTCAGCAAAAGTTAGAGACGACTTTAGCACGTACTCAAAAACTTAATGAACTACTGCTAAAAAGTGAAAAGAAGTTCCGAAGCCTGACCGAGAAAAGCTTTGATGCTATTATGGTCTACAATGCTCAGGGAATGATCACTTACGCCAGTCCGTCGGTAGTAGGTGTAACCGGATACACTGCTGAAGAGTTAATAGGTACCGATGCTCGTGACTACATATTTCCGGAAGACCTTTCACTGGTCGAGGAAACAATGCATAACGCAATCGCTAATCCTCGAGAGCGATCTAATAGTTTATCTCGCATAGTTCGTAAAAATGGAGAGGTTATCTGGGTAGAATCAATCATGACTAACCTATTAATGGATGAAAGTATTCAGGGTTTAGTCTCTAATTTTCGGGATGTTACCAAGCAGCAAAAAAGCGAGCAGGCTATCAATGAATACTCGGAGCGGTTAGCGATAGCCACCGAATCAGCCAATATTGGTATTTGGGACTGGATGATCCCACAAAATCGTATAGTATGGGATGAACGGACCTGCCAGATGTTCGGAGTAGATGCGAAAGACGATGTGAACTATAAAGAAGCTTGGAAAGATATTATCCACCCGAATGATCGAGATCGTGTTAAAGAGGCGATAGATGCTGCCTTACGAAATAGTCAGAGGTATGACCTAGAATACAGAGTTATTCGTCAGGACACTCACGAAATACGGTACATTAAATCATACGCTAAGGTCACTTTTTCTGATAGTGAGCCAGTACGTATGACCGGGGTGAACCTTGATATTACTCCGCTGAAAAATACGGAAGAGCAGCTTCGGAAAAATGTGATTGCCTTGGAGAAATCTAATGCCGAACTAGACCAATTTGTCTATAGCACATCGCATAATTTACGAGCACCACTTGCTTCGGTGTTAGGCTTGGTTTCTTTACTAGAAGGAAATAGTGATACCGATGAGCGCGAACAGTACTTACGACTTGTTGAGAGTAGCATCTATCAATTAGACGCAACTATTCAAGAAATTATTGATTACTCCCGCAACTCCCGTATTAACATTAGTCCTGAACCTATTCATTTTCAGCATATTATTGCTAGCGTACTCGATGGACTCTATTTTTTGCGTAACACGATCGATATTGAGATCAAACTGGACATTGCAGGCAGTTTGACTTTCTTCTCCGATGCATCGCGCATACGAATGATTCTTAATAATTTGCTCTCTAACGCCATTAGGTACTTTAACCCGTATGTTAAACAACCCTACGTAATGATCTCTATTCAGCCATATCTCCAAGGGGTACAGCTGATAGTAGAAGACAACGGAATTGGTATACCAGAAGAAATTCAAAATAAGGTATTTGATATGTTCTTTAGAGCAACAACTCACACCAATGGTTCAGGATTAGGATTGTATATTGTGCGGGAAGCCACACGCTTGTTGGCCGGAGAGGTCTCTCTTACCTCTAGAAAAGGAAGAGGAACTACGTTTACATTATACTTACCATCAGAGAAAAAGAGGAAGAAAGAATTGTTAAGTTCTAAGTAGTTGAGATTCTGAAATCCTCAATTCAATACCTCTCAGTACTTTTCTTTTATCCAGCCTTCCCCACATTTACTATAGGCGAACTCTTGCAAAGAACATCTTTCGTACAAGGAATACAATCAATCGTAATACTGCTCACATCAGGTATGACTGCCTGTTCAGCGGCCCACCTACATTAATGGTTGGGTAAAGAGGAATAACGTATAAAGATAATCTCAGGGAATTGCGCTAAGGCCGCCAAGTGACCAAAACAGCCCCTTCTATATTTTCTAGATAGCGCGCTATTTGCCGCAGATGCTGATTGTGTTTAGTATATTGTACCACACTACGACGAGACGATAATGCGTGAGTAGCGATAAAATGCACGCTGGTATCAGGTAGTAGCACGTTGCCCGTTAGCGTAGGGGTGCCGCCCCAGTAATAAGTAGTAAAGTCTTTTACCGGATATTTAGAGAATACTGCCACGCCCGTAGGTCCCCGCTCAGTACTGTAAGCATTATGATAATAAAGATACTCGTTCTTTAGCCGAGTAGTTAATTCATTCGTTAGCAAACTATCTACCTCCTGAAAAGACAATAGGTCAGCTTGAGCATCTTGAGCCTTCTGGACTATTCCGTCGTACATATAATCGCTTTCTGGTACATTAAAGTGGGCCAAGCGAAATGTGTTTTCCTTGAACTTATATTCTTGGGTTGAGAAATAGTTGGTAATGAAACTAAATACACCAGCAGTACGGAAGCTGCGATTAAGAAGGAAGTTGCTAGCTTTTTCTGTCGCCATACAACTAAGAAAAGGGCAATAGAACCACAGGCTAGAATAGCCAAAAGAAAAGGGTAAAAGATTGAGGGATATCAATTGGGTAAATACGGACGAGAAGGATGAATAGTACAGGCGAAGTCAGCACAACTACTGAAATGATATTTCCTGAAAATTTTACCACTTGCTTAAATGTATTGTTGAACGAGACGATATTCTACTATAAATATTG
>NZ_JBARYM010000719.1:0-2031 GCF_049647865.1 Tunicatimonas sp.
GGGTATATAATACGTCTGGTCATCGGTTAACCCATCCTGACTGTCTTGCTGAGAGGCATTCAAGAAGATATAGTTCTGCTTTCTCCACTCATACTTAGTGGTTACTTCTACTCCTACTACACTCACTGAACCACTGTTAGAAGCCACGTTACTGGTGGTATCAATAAGAGAGGGCACGTAGGCGATACGGTTATCAAACTGCGCAAAGTAAGGATTTACTGTAATCTCAAACCGATCAGTGCGGTACTTGGCACTGAACTCAAAGGTATTGAGCGACTCAAAGCCAAGGGTTTGGTTACCGTACAACTGCGGTAAGAAGTTATTACCACTTATCTCGTACAACGAAGGTGGCCTAACCGCCGAAGAATACTGCGCTTTAAGGATAAATTTCTTGCTAGGTAAATAGGCTACCGCTACCCGAGGGTTGAAAGCTGATATTTCGCTATCTCCAAAATTATCGTAGTAATCGTACCGAAACCCGAAGAGTAGCGATAGATTATCGGCAATATTCCAGTTGTTTTCAGCGTATAGTGCCGCAATGGTTCGGCTATCATCAGGTAATTCCCGCGCAAATTGTTCTAACTGCTGTTGGGTTACGTCAATAAAGTTATTCTGATCGTTTAATTGGCTAATGGCGTGGCTATTTTGGCCCTCTCGTTCAACTTTTATTCCGGCATTGATAGTATGGTCACCCCATAGCGTGTAGTCTTTTAAATAATCTACTTTTAGGTACGCGTTGTAGTTGGATAGCTCGGTTCGGGAGGGAACATTAATCCGTTGGTTAACTCCCACCGGGATAGGCTGATCTAGGTTGATGGTATTGGAAAAGTCGAACAACGATACCCCCGCCGATACCTCCACACAATTGGTCGCCTGAATATTTAAGTAATTGTGCAGGGTAGATGACTGAAAATTATACAGCTCTGAGCTGGCGGATATGTTTAAATTAGAAAAGAGCGCATCCCGACTTACGTTCTTGTACCATGAGCCAAATTCTATTTTATCACCGGGCGATTTTACGTTCACCAGAAAGTTGAGCGAACTTTGCACCCCGTCCCGTAGCTGGTTCTTGTCATTAGTGAAACCGAAGGTTTGCTGGTCAGGGTGGGCTTGTCCTATATCATCAAAGTATTGTAAGCTTGTACCCAAATGCCACTCCTTTAGCCGTACTCCGTGGTTAACGGTGAACCGCTTAGACTGTAACCCATCTTCGCTATTAAGACCAACACTGGCAAAAGCCTCCGTACCATTAAGGTATCCTTCGCGCGTGATGATATTGATGGTAGTCAGGGCACTGCCTCCGAGTAGCGGAGCCGGACTGGTGTTGATTTCAATGCGTTCTACGTTTTCTAAGGTGAAGAACATTCCGGGGTAGGGCGAACCGAAGGTGGACTCATTAAACTTATTCTGCCCGTTGTACAAAATCAGGATTTGCTGATTGAAGTCGGAGAGAATGCCGCGGGAATAAATCCCTGAGTTAACCATATTGCCGTAGCCAAAGTAGGTGGGGACTACATCCATACCGGGTACCCAGGTATTCAGCACATCGCGCAATGAGCGGGCTTGCATCTGCTCTAGTTGTTCGTGGCTAATTACCGTAACCGCGCCCGGAATCTGATCGGGATTTTTCACCGTTTTTGAGCCTACCGAGATATCTAACTGCATCAGTTCTTCCAAGCTCAGGTCAAAGAGGTCAATTTCTTCTTGAGCCTGAGCATAACCGGTGATAAGCAATATAAATAGTATACTGCTGAGTACCTTTTTCATGTTGGGTTATTGTTTGATTATCGTAAAATCTTAATCCATCCCAATGTCCAGTCGGCATTGGGGTCAACAGCTCCGATGTAGTCAACTGAAGAGAACCAGTTGTTAAGCGCGATTGGGTCAAAGCCTTCGCCCGCTACAATACCGACAAAACCATCTAGTAAAGGTGGGGAAGCATATTGGTTGGAAGCGTCTTGCTCAAAGGGCGAAGCATTGCGGTAGTTTACTCCCTCATTGCCCGAAAGATTATTGTTAAATACCCGGGAG
>NZ_JBARYM010000720.1:0-27613 GCF_049647865.1 Tunicatimonas sp.
TGTTTAGCCATTCCGGGAAAAATAAAACCATGAAAAGGCCACACTGCCGCCCAGTACAATCGTCCGGCTAATCCTTGAGGGCGGTAGGTTGCCGTTTGCAACAGATAGCACTGATCATCCTCACTCATTACTTTAAACTCTAACCAGGCATCGCCGGGAAGTTTCATTTCAGCGTAAAGCAATAGTCGCCCCTTCGCTTTATCGGCTACCAGTACGCGCCAAAAGTCTAGCGCATCGCCAGGGACCAGTTCGCTACTACTTCGTCGTCCTCGCCGTAAACCTACCCCACCTATCATTTGGTCGAGTACTCCCCGGATTTCCCAAAGGAATCCGAGATAATACCAGCCTCGCTCACCACCAATACTCCAAATATTTTCAATTACCTGCTCCTTCGGTTTATCAAACGGAATTTGACGAATATCGCGGTATACTCCGTGCTCAGGTACTTTAACATAGTCAAACAGATTGATATCCATTTTGCTACTATTCAGCGAGTCTTTCCAACTGGAAACTACTTCATTTTGAGCAATACGTTGGAATGCCCGACCCACGGCCTCCTTGTAGGGAATTAGGTGGTCGAGTTGCACAATCTCTTCAATACCCCTTTTCTTTACAACTACCTCGTTTTTCATACTATCAACCAGGCTGCGGGCCAAATTGAATGAGGTGCTGGTGACAAAATACAGCCATAGCGATGAGAGACGAGGCGAAAGCACCGGTACCGATATGATACTGCGAGTTAAGCCCCGAACCTCAGCAAATTGTAGCATCATCTGTTTGTACGTTAAGATATTGGGGCCACCAATATCAAAAATTTTGTTGTAGGCTTCCTCTTTCTCAAGTACTCCTTCCAGATACTGTAACACATTACGCAGGGCAATGGGCTGGCAGCGGGTGCTTACCCATTTGGGTGCAACCATCACCGGCAGCTTTTCTACCAAGTCGCGAATAATCTCGAAGGAAGCTCCCCCTGATCCGATGATAATAGCCGCCCGTAGCACTGTAGTGGGTACGCCGCTGTTGAGCAAAACATGCTCTACATTTCTTCGCGAACGCAGATGTTTGGAAAGGTTACTATCGTTGACAATTCCGCTAAGATAAATTATCTGCTGGCACTGAGTTTTGGTAATCTGGGCCACAAAATTATCTGCAGCCTGTTGTTCCATTACCTCAAAGTCTTTCGATCCACCTGCCCCTCCCATTGAATGCACTAAATAGTACGCCGCGTCAATATCGTTAGGAAGGTTAGTAAGCGTTTCGGGCTTTAATAAATCCGCTTCGTAAAACTCGATGCAGCCCGAATCAATTATTGCTTTTTCTACATTCATACGACGCTTATCGCGCACTAAACACACTACATCGTGCCCAGCCCGTATCAGTACCGGTAACAATCTCACCCCGATATAGCCATTAGCTCCTGTTAACAGTATCTTCATAACTTTATGCGTTATTTTTCTTTATAATCTAAATAACTGAAAAGGTAGCGATGTGTTAATAAGCGTAGGAAAAACCCGGTCGTTTCTGTATACTATTGAGTACTTCAAGTTGCCTTTTCTGAAAAATTGCGTAATATGAGCCTCAAATTTACCCCTATGCTACGACAACTAAACTACCTTGCGCTGAGCGCAATAACCCTTCTGGCTTGCTCTCCAACTCCCGATGATACTTCTTCCGATACTGAAGAAAGTCAGCTTTCTTATCTAACGGTTGGTTCCGTTGAACGCTTGAACGCGGAGTTGGATCAGGTAATTCCCACCGATGCTCAACTCGAGCTATTAGCCGAAGGATTTGATTGGTCGGAAGGGCCAGTTTGGGTACCGGAAAACGGGGGGTATTTGCTTTTTTCCGATATTCCACCTAATCGAGTGTATAAATGGACAGCAGAAGATAGCATTTCATTGTATCTGGAGCCAGCGGGCTTTTCAGGAGATGACTTTACTGGAAAAGAGCCGGGTTCTAATGGTTTGCTGATTGATCGTGATGGCAATCTGGTTCTCTGTCAACACGGTAATCGGCAAATGGCTCGGATGAATGCTTCGTTAGATGACCCAAAGTCTGATTTTGTCTCTATCGTAGGTGAGTACGAAGGGAAGCGACTCAACAGTCCTAATGATGCGGTGTTTCATAGCAACGGCGACCTGTACTTTACTGATCCGCCTTATGGCTTGCCGGGTGGAGCTGATAGCGAAGCCAAAGAGCTGGACTTTCAGGGAGTATATCGGTTTTCTTCTACCGACAGCAGCCTGACATTGCTAACACAAGAATTGAGTCGCCCCAATGGAGTTGCCTTATCGCCGGATGAGAAAACGCTGTACGTTGCCAACTCTGATCCAGAGCAAGCTATGTGGATGGCTTTTGATGTACTAGCGGATGGGAATGTGGATAATGGTCGCTTACTTTATGATGCCACTGATCGAGTGGGGGAAGAAAAGGGCTTACCCGATGGTATGGTTGTTCATAGTACAGGTTATATTTTTGCTACCGGACCGGGCGGGGTTTGGATATTTAACGCCGAAGGCACTCATTTGGGAACATTGAAGACTGGGCAGGCCACTGCTAACTGCACTTTAAATGACGATGAATCAGCATTGTATATCACAGCAGATATGTATTTGATGCGCTTGCCGCTTTAAATTACCAGATCGTAATATTTGAAAAAGATAAATCATTCACTTTATTGTTTTATAAATATGTGCGGTTAAGCTGTGATAGGAAGTAATCAGCAGAAAATTATCGAATAGAGTTACATAAGTTCGCCATAAAATTTAATAATTCACTGTAAAAGACAATTTGGCAAGTATAGTTGCTTAAGCATCTACTTCAAGAAAGACAAACAACTACCCCGAGAGAATATAGTGTAGTGCCACAAAATAGATTAGTTACACTCTATCTGCTATAAGCTATTCACTATCAACCTATAAAACTGTCGTTAAAATACCATGATTCACCTAAATCAACCCTATACCAAGAGAATGCTTTCTACCCGCACTACTAATAGTCATCTGGAGGTAAGTGAACGCACTATTGAATGAATTTTGGAAGCAAGAAGATTGGTAAAGGATTATCAACTCATCTTTAATCAACTTACCAAACAGGAAAAAGAAATCATTCTATTAGTAGTGCATGGAAACACTAGTTTTCAAATTGGTGAACAATTACGTATTACCTGCAATACTATAGAAACCCATTGTAAAAGTATTAACCGAAAGCTTGCCATAGACTCACCGTATCAACTCGTTCGCATTATTCAAGCCTTCGATTTGGTATAATATCGAGTTAATTAAAATTTAACTATTTGACAATCAGTTCTTTATTAAAACAAAAGTTGAAGTAATTTAGATAATCTATAATATAGAAAGATCTGTAAAATATAGTGATAATTATGGGTATTTTCTCCGAGAGCTACAACGATAAGTATAGTAAACTAAGTAGTAAGGAGAACTTTTCTTCTTTGCTAAATTGAATTTATTCTCTTTAAAACCTACTTTGCCCTTATTACGTAATTATAGCAACTGTTCTTAGAAAGCAAATTATGTTACCTGTCCTTTATAGCCAGTCACTGACCCTTCGCCCATTTGCACCGGAAGATTTGACCGATGTATTAGCACTGGTACAGGAAAAAGAAGTGGCCTCCACTACTTTAAATATCCCTCATCCTTGTACTGAAACCGAGATCAACGATTGGTTTCAATTGCAGAAATGCGAATTGGAACAGGGAAAAGGGTTACGGTGGGCGGTATGCACCACTAAAACTAAGAAGCTGGTAGGTGCGGTGAAATTAGCTACCCATCCAGAGTACGAGTCAGCCGAGTTAGGCTACTGGATTGGTAAACCGTACTGGGGTCAAGGCTATGCCTCCGGAGCCACTCAATTGGTAGTTGATTATGCTTTTAGTACGCTAGAGCTAAACCGCATTGAAGCGCACGCGATGGTAGAGAACATAGGCTCTATTCAAATACTGCGTAAATTAGGCATGCAGGAAGAAGGGTACCATCCTCAGCTTGTAAAGAAGTGGGGCGAATTTAAAGACGTAAAAACTTACGGGCTGCTGCGGGAGCAGTGGACGGCAAGCTCGCGTACCTCGGCTATTCATGGACGTTTCTCTAACTGACCGGCTCCGGCTTCTCTACGAACGTATTCCCCCGCAAGTGCTGGCACTGTCCGAATCGGCGTGGGTAGCTAAAACAGCTCCCAGTAAATGGTCAAAAAAAGAAAACCTAGGCCATCTAATTGATTCAGCCATTAATAATCACGTCCGATTGGTTCGCATACAGACTGAACCTCAGCCGTTGGTCATTGAAAAATACGCGCAGGATAAGTGGGTACAGTTGCACCAGTATCAGCGATGGACTACCGAAGTACTGGTTCGCTGTTGGCAATCGCATCAGCACCAGATTATTATACTGATGGAAGTAGCTTCTTCGGAGTCGCTCTACAAACTCTGCGATATTGGCGGCGGTGAATTAAAAACTATGCAGTGGCTGTACCAAGATTACGTAGACCATCAAGAACACCACCTTCGTCAAATTATGGATTATAACTTTTAGTATTTGTTGTGTTCAGGCGACCGTCGCGAAGTGTTCATGTATTCATGTAACTTTGAACACTTGAACACTTGAACACTTGAACACTTGAACACTTGAACACTTGAACACTTGAACACTTGAACACTTGAACACTTGAACACTTTACCCCAAACCATCACCCAAGCCCTGCTCAATGAAGTACGGCGGCGTATTATCGAGGAATCGGTACCACGAGTTAAGAAGTGTCTGTATTTGCTGAACGAAGATCAACTATGGTATCGGCCGAATGAGCAAACTACTAGTGTAGGCAATCTGGTACTGCACCTGATGGGTAATCTACGGCAGTGGGTACTAAGTGGTATTGACGGTCAACCTGATCATCGCCAGCGTTCGCAGGAATTTACCGAAACCGGACCTGTTCCCACCAAAAAGCTCGTTCGTGATTTAGATAATTTAATGATTGAAGTAGACCAAGTGTTAACCCAAATTGCCCCAGAAGTTTTGACTGAAAAGCGCAATGTGCAAGGTTTTGAGGAAAGTGTATTAGCTATTCTGATTCACGTAACCGAGCACTTTTCTTACCACACTGGGCAGATTACTTATTACACCAAATCCACCCTCAATGTAGACACGCAGTACTACACCGGGATGGATTTAGATCAAACTTCTTCTGATTAAACAATTATTCTCCTACGCAAAACGCTAATTCGTCACGATCAAAAGCATCGCTTCTTCTGCCTTCGCCAGAAGTTAACCGGTACGTTGCAGTAAGCTTGAGAATATAGGCGCAGGGTATAAGGCTACTATAAGTTTGAGTGCCCGAAGCCTCTTTGTTACTATCAATAGTCAGATTGACCGAAGGCGGGGTCGTATTACTTACCAACCGAAGGGTAGCGGACTCCACATACGGATGGTAGCAGGTATACCGAGCATTTACCGTGCTACTAAGTTTTTTGCAGCCGGAGTCTGCACCAATAAGTTCGTTTAGGTCTACCATACAAACACCTTTTAAGGCAACCCCTCCACCTGCCCAGTTAGGATGTCTAGTTTGGGTAAATTCACCGTTCCAAACCACGATCTTATCAAGAATATTGGTCGATGATAGAGTAGACGAACCTACCTCCCGAGCTTCAAAAATAATTCTGAAAGTAGGATCAGTCCCGGCAAAACGATCCGATGCATCCATAGTGTTTCCTGCTACATGTACTGTAGGGTTATTCAGATTAAATAACTGCATAAATAACCGCTCGGTATCGATAACCGCTAGTGATGCACCACTGCCGTACGATGCTTTAAACAGTCCAGTTGTTTCAGGATTGTTCAACCGAGGTACTTTAATCCATCCGTTGGAATCGGGCTCCACATTATACGTTTCTCCCAGCTTTTTTAGGTAGTACGGGGATGTTTGAACATAACCGATACCAGGAATAGAATCGGGTACTGAGGGGTCATGCGGAAACACACGCTGCACCGACCCAATTATAGTAGTTTTCATTAGGTCAATAACCTGAGCGGCACTTAACTCGGTTGATGTGTTAACGTTAGTAACTCGAAAGCGATATTCCATTTCATTACTGGCATAACCACCCGGCAAATCTCCGTTCAAATTAATATCTTTGGTAAAGGCATTCTTCTGGCTATCGTTAGTGAATCCGTCAGCATCAATTTGGGTTAGTATTTCGTAAGACCCAATGTGTGTAAAGAGGGCGGGTTCATACTTAGGTGGGGGCGGTGGTGGTGTCAATTTAGGATCGACGCATAGGTCAATGCAAAAACAGTTACCGATATCTTCTCGTCCCTCTGCGCGCCCATCTTGTCGGCTTTCTTCCAAGAATACCGTAGAGGGTAATCCGGTGGTTTCCACTTTAAAGTATACGTCTGGCCCGCTATTGAATGGCGGAAATGGGGTTTCTATGTTTACTACTGGCGATAAAAATGTTTGTTTGAAATCACTGCTGGTATAATCAATCCTAAAGTAGCCATTACTATCGGTAACGGCTGAACCTAGAACATCGTCCTTAATCCAGTCGGCATCAAAAGCAGTTACTCTTACATTTTCAATAGGTCGGTTATCATTCTTGCAGTCTAAAATCTTGCCGCAAATCACCCAAGCATCAAAAAGACTTCGGATACCGCACCAGAAGCGGTTCGGCAAACAGTAGTCCCAAACGGCGACCAATTCATCATCTCGTTCGCGCCACTTAGGTTGCCAAACCGTAATAGTGAACTGCACCGGATCATACTTCTTCTTTTGTTTTTTCTGGTTGGGAGCTGTTTTTATCAGCACATCGACCTCAACTGCCTCACCGTTGTAATCTTGCCTTTTACTGTTCAGCGTAAAATTAAAGTTACCTTGTTGGTCGGTGGATGCTTCGGCAAGTAGTCGTTCTTCTTTAGCTTTTACTGCTTTTTCATCCAGTACTTGAATAGTTTCTTTAGGATTGCTGGCAATACGGCGATTCGCTTCATCGCTAGACGTAACACGGTACAAACGCACTGTTGCCGAAGATAAATCTTCCCGACAGTCATTGCAGAAGTAGGCACAAAGGTGCCCCTGAATAATGAAATTCATATGTGAAAATGGTTTGGTTGCTGAAAAATTGATAAACGTCTCGGGAAGGAAGGATAGCTAGAGAGCTATTTATAACTTAGTAGAAGAGGAATGTGATATGTAACCAGATTGGTGAAAAAATACAGTAATTTTTATTCGATTATTCTGTTGAGCAAATAAAAAAAGCCCAACGAAGTTAATCCGCGGGCCTTCTGAAAAGTTTGTATAAGTTATTTATGACGAACTAACTGATTCTGCCCGCTTTATAAGCCAGGATCGTGCGTCAACCTTGTTATCAAAATAATGAACTTCTACTCTATTATTGCTAGCTGATTTTACTCCCTCTACTACATCATCTAGAGCCATTTGCGCTAGTATATCCGAAGATGTAATCATCACTGTAGTTTTAAGTCCTGCTGCTAGCACCTGTTGTAACCATTCAGTTTGTGACCACAGGTGATCTTCATTGCTGACAACTCCCAGATTAACAGTATTCACTAATAAAGTGCCAGTCGGATTCGCCTTTAGTAGGTTGACTATATGGTACATACCAGTTTTATACTCTTCTGAAGTGACATTAGTAAGCCAGTCAACCATAATAGCGTCAATAGACGTATCGTGTTTAGCTTCGAAATAACTTTCTCTTACTTCTTTCATAATTGCCTTAATTTTAGTTTTGTATATTTTACTTTTTGGCTTCTTCTAGTTCGGCTAGCAACTCTTGTTCTCTTTGCTTGAATTTTTGCATCGCCTTCTTCATCATTTTGTTGCGAGCTTCAATTTGTTCATCTGCGCGTTGCTTTTCTTTTTGACGAATCTGCTCACTGTTTGTGTTGGCTACCTCTAATTCTGCTAATTTTCCCTGCAACAATTTCTCATTCTCCTGCAACTCTTGCTGAAGACGCTGCTGTTGCTCTTGGGTTGCTTGTAGCTCTTCCATATTTTGGCGCATCTCTTCCTCTTGCGCTTTCATCTCTTCGGTCTGCTGCTTAGACTCTTCTAGCAATAGTTTGGTCTGTTGACTAGTACGAACAACTGAGATTGAGGAGGCAATAATTTCTCCGACTTGTTCGAGAAATTTGATCTTAAAATCGCTTAATTCGTGAAAAGCAGCTATTTCTAGTACTCCTAGTACCTGCTCATTGAATTTTAGTGGTACGATAACAAGATGCGATGGGGTAGTTTCTCCTAACCCTGAAGTAATTCGTACATACTCACTAGGAATGTTACTAAGCCGAACCGTTTTTTGCTCAATAAAAGCTTGGCCAATTAAGCCCTGCCCCGGTTTAATGGTTTTCTCCTCGTGTTTCTTTTTATTATAGGCGTAGCAAGCCACCATTTCCAAGTACTGATTATCTACATTATCGTCATTAATAATGAAGAGCCCGCCTTGATTAGCCTCTACGTACTTAATGATATAAGCTAGAAGCCGATCGCCTAAAGCAAGTAAATCAGTCTGAAAAGTGCGAGCAATTTCAGCAATTTTACCTTCCCCTTCGGTAGACCATAGGCGCTGCTCATCGGTCTGCTTTATCTGCTTAAGCTTCTCTTCCATTTTAAGTAGTTCACCCACTAAAGTATTTTTATTACGTTCTCGCTGGTTAGCATCCAATTCATTCCACTCCGATCGCTCTTCACCCAAGTTTCTAATAAAATCTACCACCTTCTCCAGATTTCGGGTCAAGTGTCTAGTAATTTGCGCTGCTTCATAGCTATCGAGGGCCTGTCCGTCGTTGTAGACAAACTCTCGATTACTATTGTCTAACTGTACTAGTAGCTGTTGACGTGTTCTTTTATTCCGTTGTAATTGGAGTATTACCACTATTAGAACAGGAATTCCGATGAGCAGTAGCATTCCTTGTACCACTCCTGTGTAGAGTTGATTAATATCGTATTGTTGTTGGGCATCTGTCTCTGACTGGCTAACGTATTCTAATACACCTTTACTAAACTTATCGTAGGTAATCCAAACATCATACCCTGGATCGCTTTTAAAGATCGCCAATGCCTCTTCCTTCCTTTCCTGTTTGGTTAAATCAATCATACGACCAACCAAACTAATATATCTTTTAATAGATTGTTCGTTATCGACTATTAATGCCTCTTCAGTATAGCCTTGTTCAGATAAATAGTAAGATAGTGAGTCTAAATATAGCTGATGCCCCTCAACAGCTTTGGTGTAGGGTTCCAAAAATTTTTCATCCTGTATTGTGGCATAGCCTCGAAAACTTATATCTGCGAGGTGTACTTGGTTCCACACCCTTTCTAGAGAATTTCGGGCTTTCAGCAAAGCATCTTTTTTCTGTTGATGCTGGACGGCTCCCATTCGGCTATAAAAAGCAGTGACCGAACTAGCGAAAATTAGTAAGATAATAAAGCCAATAAGTAGCAGGATACTGTTTTTCTGTAAGAAAGCTATTTTTGCAGTCATCAGATAGTCTTGTTTTTAGCTCTAAAACTGAATGGCTAAGATCGCGTTTAGTTCATTTTACCAGTAGCTAATTTGGTGATTGATCTTACAGTGTAAGGTTTTATATACATTCTTTTCATATAAGCTGTAACCCGTTAAATAGCTCATCTAAACCATAGGAAGCAAAAATCATTTATTATATTGAGCAAGCAACCTAATTTAGCATATGGGCACACTAAATGTCAAGCTGGTATCAAGTCGGGACGATCTTAACCGCAACACACGAAATATCTTACAAGACCTGAAGGCACTAGAAACGATGCTGGAAGAGTCTTGGTTTAATGAAGATCCCATTCACATTGGGGCCGAACAAGAATTATGCTTAGTAGATTCTCATTGCAAGCCTAAGCCCATTTCACTGGAAGTGCTCGACCGCATTCAATCGCCAGGATTTACCACGGAGCTGGCAAAGTTTAATATTGAGATTAATCTTGATCCACTAAAATTTACAGGTACTTGTTTTTCTGACCTAGCGCAGAATATCGCTCAGAATATGGAGGAGCTTTACGCATTGGGTTCCGAAATGGGTTTTGACCCGGTAATGACGGGTATTCTCCCTACATTGCGAAAAACGGATATGGAGGATCATAATTGTACTCCTCTACCTCGCTATCAAGCTCTGATGGAGGCACTTAGCAAAATGCGCGGGCGCGAATACGAACTAAGCATTCGAGGTATTGACGAGCTGAATATCAAGCATGATTCCGCTATGCTAGAGGCTTGTAACACCAGCTTTCAGGTACATCTACAAGTAGCTCCTAAGGATTTTGTATCAAAGTATAATATCGCGTTAGCTATTGCGGCTCCCACCCTAGCTATTGCTACCAACTCTCCCTTTCTATTTGGAAAACGGCTTTGGAGCGAAACCCGTATTGCTCTGTTCCAGCAGTCAATTGATACGCGGGTAGTGTCAGAGCACTTGCGCGACCGCAGCCCTCGAGTAACATTTGGCAACCATTGGATGAAAGACTCGGTCATTGAATTATATCGGGAAGACATTGTTCGGTTTCGTCCGATGCTGATGACGGAACCTGACGGGGATGTTACAAAAATGATGGAAGCGGGAAATACGCCTGATCTAAGTAGCCTAATGACGCATAACTCTACGGTCTACCGCTGGAACCGCCCCTGCTACGGAATTAGCCCTAACGGAAAGCCTCATTTACGAATAGAGAACCGCCTACTACCTTCTGGTCCTAGTATCGTCGATGAGGTAGCAAATGCTGCCTTCTGGTTAGGATTAATGGAAGGAGCACACCAGGAATATGGTGATATTACCCAGAAGATGGAATTTGACGATGTGCGATCCAACTTTGTTTCTTCCGCCTTTTCTGGCCACGATACTGATCTGATCTGGCTCAACGGACAGAAAATTAGTACCAGCGAACTGATTGCTAAAGAATTATTACCATTGGCTCGGCAAGGTCTGGAGAAACGCCAGGTGAACCCCAAAGATATAGACTACTACATGAATGTTATTGAATCTAGAAACCAATTGCGTCGCACTGGGTCTTACTGGATTCTACAGTCGTTCAGTAAGCTTAGTAAAGAAGTATTGGATGATGAACGTTCGTCTACCCTCACTTCGGCTATGATTAAGAATCAGAAATCAGGTAAACCTATTCATGAGTGGGAACTAGCTGCTCGGCAAGATTCTCGCGAATGGTCAGCTACTTCTCTACTAATTGAAGAGTTTATGACCCGCGATGTATTCAGCGTAGAAGAAGACGATATTCCTGAACTGGTAGCGAATATTATGGATTGGCAACGGGTGCGCTTTGTCCCGGTAGAAGATAAAAAAGGACACTTGTGCGGATTGGTCACTGCTCGCCGCCTGATTCGTTATCTGGTAGATAGAGCTGGAGATGATAAATGCGAGGAAAAATCCGTAAAGGACTTGATGATTAGCAACCCGATCACGATTGCTCCCGATAAAACAGTAATGGAAGCCATGCGATTGATGAAACAACATAACTCGCCTTGTTTACCGGTGGTAAAAAACAGCGCACTAGTTGGCATCATTTCGGAGGGTAATTTCTTAAATGTAACAGCAAGCTTATTGAATGTATTGGAAGAACAGCATGAAGGATAGAACAATTGGTCACCTTACGCAGGGCCGTCCTGGGCCATTAATAATACTAATTGGTGGACTACACGGAAATGAGATTGAAGGAGTTCGAGCTACGGAGCGAGTATTTGAACAATTAAAGAATTACACAATTAATGGCGAAGTTATTGGTTTACGAGGCAACCTCGCCGCTATTGCTCAACAGCGACGCTACTTAGCCTACGATTTGAACCGCTGTTGGACCGAGGCGCACTTGCGCTTTCTCCGTTCTGACGCTATAAAACATTCTAAGCCAGAAGATCAGGAGGCAATTGCGCTGCTAAAGGTTATTGACCATTACGCCCAGCAGTCATTTTCTACCAAGATAATTGCGGATTTGCATACTACGTCAGCTCAGAAAGGTAGTTTTGTTATTGTGCCTGAGCACTATGCTGAGCATCCAGTCATTAAAGCACTACATATTCCGATTGTGGTGAACATGGAGTACTTTCTTAAAGGAACTTTGCTAAACTACAGTTGCGACCGGGGTTTTATCTCGTTTGCCTTCGAGGGTGGACAAATTGGCTCTCTCGACGCTATCGATCTGCACGAAGCGGGCATCTGGTCAATGCTTCTGGAAGCTGGTGCCATAGAAAACGCACCTGCGAGTTTTAAAAAAGAACAAACGGATTATTTACAGCAGCTAACTTCCGGCTTACCAAACCGAGTCACGGCTAAATCAATGCACGTAGTACACGAAGGTGCTAAGTTCAGTATGAATGATGGCTACTTTAATTTTAAACCCGTGCAAAAAGGCGAAGTGCTAGCTCAGGATAAAAACGGACCCATTGTATCTCCCCAAGACGGGCTCATCTTTATGCCACTGTATCAGAAAGAAGGCAGCGATGGCTTCTTTATTGTTGATCTGGAAGAATAGCGATCTGGTGCAAATCTAACAGAGAGGAAAATCAAATTATAGCTTTCGAGTTTAAAATAGTATCCCCCATGCCTTCTCGCCGTCAGTTTGTTCAGCAACTAAGTTTACTTTCAATAGGTGGCATTGTTTCGCCAAATATTGGAATAGCGCAGAATAGAACAGGTAAGATTTACACCGTTACTGGAGCTATTAGTGCTAATGATTTGGGCGTTTGCCTAACTCATGAACACATAATGTCTAACTTCGGGGCGGAGCGAAGCTATCAGCCTAATTATGATGTCGCTGCGTTGAAAGCCCAGGCACTGCCGTATCTGAAGCACATCAAATCACTAGGGGTAGCCAGTATTCTGGATTGTACCACTGCCTACTTTGGGCGAGATGTATCACTACTCAAAGAGCTTTCTGAAGAAAGTGAAATACATTTGATTACCAATACCGGTTACTACGGGGCAGCTAACGACCGCTACGTTCCCGAACACGCTTACCAAGAAACCGCTGAACAACTGGCCGAACGCTGGATCAATGAATTTGAGCAGGGTATTGATCAGACAGGTATTCGCCCCGGTTTTATAAAAATTGCTGCGGATAGCGGAGCGGTTTCTGATATTGATAAGAAGCTGATGCGAGCGGCACTACAAACCAGTAGGGCAACCGGACTTACCATCGCCTGCCATACCGGGGATAATCCAGCGGTGCCCAAACTTGCTCAGGAATTAATGGATGAAGAAAATGTTCAGCCTTCCGCCTGGATATGGACGCACGCTCATCAGATGAAGACTTCTGAAGAACTGACTGGAGCTGCCAAAGCGGGTATGTGGATTTCATTAGACGGACTGCGAATTGGCGGAGGTGACACCGAGGCTGATCAAGCTACCCTCGATCGGCATCTGCAGCATTTGCTAGCATTAAAAGAGCAGCGTCTGTTATCAAAAGTGCTAATCTCACACGACGGTAATTCTTTTCCTCGGGGCGGGGCCATTCGTCCTTACGAAGGAATTTTCACCCAATTCATTCCACTATTGAAAGAAAATGGATTTACGAAGCGCGAAATTAATCAGCTATTAGTAAATAATCCACAGCGGGCTTTTGCTATTCTTGAGTAGATACTACTTTTGAATAGTTAGTTATGCGCTCTTCTATCGCTGAATATTTAAGTTATTACAAGCTAAACTGAGCACAAATAAGGAAAGCTGCTATTCTTTTCTTATACTTATAGGCATCCTTAGCTATTAATAGCCGATCTATGAAAAGAAAAGCGTTCTTAAACGCGTCTTCAGCTTTGGTGGCGGGAAGCTTTTTATCGCCACCGCATCACGCTGCACAATCCGAGGGAATAGTACGTAAAAATTGGGCTGGTAACTACACTTATCAAGCAAAAAATCTGCACGAACCGCGCGGTGTAGAGGAAATTCCGGCGTTGGTAAAAAAATTAAAGCTACAAAAACCGCTGGGTTCTCGCCACTGCTTTAACAATATTGCTGATAGTCCGCTCAACCAGATTTCTACTCAATATCTCAACAAAGTAGTAGAAATCAACGAAGAGGCTAAGACTATAACCGTAGAAGCCGGGGTCCGCTACGGTGATTTTGCTCCTGAGCTTCACCAGCGGGGCTATGCTTTGCATAATATGGCTTCGTTGCCCCACATTTCGGTAGCCGGAGCCTGTGTAACGGGTACGCACGGTTCAGGAGTGAACCATGGAAATCTCTCTACCGCCGTCGCTGCTTTGGAATTTGTTACTCCGCAGGGCGAGGTAGTTACCCTACACCGAGAGAAAGACAGTAATACATTTAATGGAGTTGTAGTGAACCTAGGAGCTATTGGCCTTATCACTAAGCTGACGCTGGATATGCAAGACACCTTCGAGGTAAGGCAAGATCTGTTTCAGGAGCTACCGCTCGTATCACTACAGAATCATTTTGATGAGATTGTATCTAGCGGTTATAGCGTTAGCCTGTTTACCGATTGGCAAAACAATAAAGTGAGTCAAATATGGATGAAACGCAAAGTAGAAAAAGGCACGAACGATTTGGAGTCTGATTTTTACGGAGCTCGGGCGGCTACCCGAAACCTACATCCCATCACTCGCCTTTCTGCCGAACACTGTACCGAGCAGTTAGGTGTGTCTGGGCCGTGGTACGAACGACTGCCGCACTTTAAGATGGGTTTTACTCCCAGCAGTGGTGAAGAGTTACAGTCAGAATATTTTGTGCCCCGTCAGAATGCAGTAGATGCTATTCTGGCAGTAGAAAAAATGGGCGACCAGATATTTCCTCAACTATTAATTTCTGAAATTCGAACCATCGCGGCAGATAACTTCTGGATGAGCCCTTGCTATCAGCAAGATTCGGTAGCGATCCATTTTACCTGGAAGCAGAATTGGGGTGAGGTTCAAAAGCTACTGCCTAAGATTGAGACTGAACTTTCACCCTACGGCGTCCGTCCCCATTGGGGCAAGCTATTCACTATTGGTTCAAATGTGCTACAATCCCGCTACGATAAGCTACCGGATTTCTTAAAGCTGATGAAGACCTATGACCCACAAGGTAAACTGCGTAATACTTACCTGAACAATACCGTTTACACTACATAATTCACTATTACTACAGATTTAATATTTATGAAAGACAACCTACTAACACCCGTATCTCGCCGCTGTTTTCTTAAAAATTCCGTATCACTTGCCACAGGACTCGCGGTAGCTCCGTCGCTGATCGGTGCACCTCGTATACTTAAACACTACAATGAGCCCAACTCGGTGATTAACGGGGTGCCTATTGGAGTCATTACCTACTCTTTTCGGAGTATGCCCGATCAGAGTGCCGAGGCCACTTTACAGTATGTGGTAGATGCAGGTATCAGTACTATTGAGTTGATGGGTGGCCCGGCTGAATCCTTCGCGGGTAAGCCCGAAAGCTCAATGGATCGTCGAACCTTCTCTCGTTTAAGAAGAGCCGATCGGGAAGGAGAGGAGCTAACCGAAGATCAGAAAAAAGAACTGGCCGATATGCAGGCTCAGGTAGAATCGTATAATCAAGAAGTGGCTGCGTGGCGGACGAAAGTATCAATGGATAAATTTACCCAGCTAAAGAAGATGTACAATGATGCCGGGGTGAACATCTATGCGTTTAAGCCCGGTGCTTTTGGTATAGATAATTCCGACGCTGAGATCAGTTACGGTATGCAAGCAGCTAAAGCACTCGGTGCTAGCCACGTTACGCTGGAACACCCAAGTGATGATGCTCATACCCAACGTTTAGGAAAATTGGCTAAGAAGAATAAAATGTACGTAGGTTACCACGGACACACCCAACAGACCCCCACGTTTTGGGATATCGCTCTAGAACAATCTAAGTATAACGCCATGAATTTAGATATAGGGCACTATGTGGCGGCAGGTAATCCTGATCCGCTAGAGCTAGTTAAAGGAAAACATGACCGGATAATGAGCATGCATGTGAAAGATCGAGAAAGCTTAACTAATGGACAGAAAAATCGTGTTTGGGGAGAAGGTGATACGCCCATTACGGATGTGCTACAGTTAATGCGAGACCAGAAATATACTTTTCCCGCGACAGTAGAATTGGAGTACCAAATTCCTGAAAACTCGGACGCAGTGCGAGAAGTAGCTAAATGTCTAGAGTATTGTCGTAAGGCATTGGAGTAACATATAAATGTTTGCTTAAATAATAATAGCTATCTGCAGATATATCGCCTTCAATGGTATTAGTACGGAGGTAGAAAAAGTATAACCTAACTATTTTGTATCAATATGAAAATACCGTCAGTTTGTTGACTCAATTAATGTAAATTGCGTCAACAAACTGACGAAAATGGATTATTTAGATAGGATTATTGAAAATCAGATTTTAGAGAGTCTGGTTCCTAACAAAGTTGTGGTACTAATAGGGCCACGCCGAGTAGGAAAAACTATTCTTGTTAAGCAGATCACAGAAAAAATACAAGAACCCTATCTACTATTAAATGGTGAGGACTTTGCCGTATTAGAATTATTAGAACGAAGAAGTGTTCAAAACTATATGAACCTCTTGCAAGGAAAAAGGCTGCTAATAATAGACGAGGCACAGAAAATTCCAGCTATAGGGAACGTACTAAAACTAATGGTTGATCAGATAGAGGGCTTGAAAATTTTAGTTACTGGATCATCAGCATTTGATATAAGTAACTATACAGGAGAACCGCTAACCGGACGGAAAGTAACTTATAATTTATTCGCTCTGTCGGAACAGGAATTAGATCAGGTTGAAAACATACTTGAGAAAAAAGATAATCTGAATAAGCGATTGGTGTATGGCAATTATCCTGAATTATTACAACTGAAAGAGGATGCTAAAAAAGAAGAATATCTACGAGAAATAGTAAATGCCTACCTTTTAAAAGACATTTTGGCGTTTGAAAATATTAGAAATGCCGATAAAATATTTGATTTATTAAGAATGATTGCTTTCCAAATTGGCGGTGAGGTATCTATGCAAGAGCTGGGTAGCCAATTAGAAATGAGTAAAAATACGATAGAAAAATATCTTGATCTATTATCGAAAGTCTATGTCATTCATAAGGTTAAAGGGTTTAGCAAAAATCTAAGAAAAGAAGTTACGAAGAATAGCCGATGGTATTTCTATGATAATGGCCTTCGCAATACAATTATCGCTAATTTAAACCCCGTAGGGCAGAGAGGTGATATTGGTATGCTGTGGGAAAATTACGCGATTAGCGAACGTATAAAGTATCAACGCTATCATAAAATGCTGGTGAACAATTACTTTTGGAGAACCTACGACCAACAGGAAATAGATTGGGTTGAAGAGCGGGGTGGAAAGCTCTACGGTTACGAGTTTAAATGGAATACCAAGAAACATGTGAAAACTCCAGTGGCGTGGAAAAAAAGCTATGAAAATGCTGACTTTGAAGTTATTCATCCTAACAACTATTTGGAATGGATCAGGGAATGATAGAGAGTACACTATGGATAGGAGCGGGGATATACATCCTGCTGGCATCTTACTAAGAGAGTTAAGGTAACTCTTCCAGCACAATGTCTTTGTAAAATACTTTAGCTTTACCGCCGCCGTGAATCTGCAAGCCGATGTAGCCAAATTGAGAAATACTAGTATCAGACTCGGTGTAGTCTACGGTTTTTTGCCCGTTCAGAAATAATTGGATATAGCCACCTTGAGCCCGGATTTCGTAGTCATTCCACTCATCAGGTTTGAGCAGGTTGGCTACGAGAACTGAGTCAGGGGCAGCCAAGGTTTTCTTTCTACGCGATTCATCGTAAAGGCTAGCCCAGTAGTCTTTTCCTAAGTCAGCCTGATAGCCAATCATTTCGTAGGCAGGGTCGTCCATTCGTTGACTATGAAACTGCACTCCGGCGTTAATGAAACCCTCATCGCCTATCAACTTAAATTTCAACCTAAGCGCAAAATCTTCGTAGGGCTGAGTAGTCACCAAAAAATCGTTGTGGGGCACAGTTTCGGTGAGTGATCCTCCTATCAGGGCACTATTTTCAATTTTCCAAGTGTGGGTAGTGTCTCCTTCCCAACCCCGGAACGACTGTCCGTCGAAAAGTAGTTTCGATTGCTGGGCGCACGATACGTTAGCAGTAGCAATTAACCATAAGATGCCAAACAGGAAGCAGGTAGATTTCATAGAGGGAAAATAAGAATTTCTTGCTAAAATGCAGTTGCCCTATCCTATGATTATGCCTCCTGTTCGGCAAATGATACTGTCTCTAGTTACTGACCCTGACCTAGCGAATAGCCTCGTACGCCATCAAACTCGTATAGATTTTCGGTTTTGATAACGTCTATTTCCTCCTGTAGGGCATTCCCCAGAAGTTCGGGGATAGAACTTTTAGCTGCCGGATCACCATTGCCCACCTCGTAGCGGCAGCGCCAATGATCAGTGCAGAATGTTTCTTCAAAACCTTCGGGCCAAACCTTTACGCCTCGGTTGGTAATCATGGTTAGTTTAATATCGCGGTTGAGCTTGGTTAGCTTCTCAGCTAGTTCATCCGGATTTTTACCTTTCCAATCTACAAACACATCTACCCCCTTCAGTACTTTATTGGCTGGTTTTCTTCGCTCATATGTAGGAATGTTAATCTTTACATCTTTAGCGTATTCGGCAGAAAGGAGCTTCTTAGGCTTTTTACCTAAATGATTAATTACTGATTCGGCAAATTCGGTGGTACTTACTTGTTTCTGGCTAACTCCTTCCTTATAAATATCCGGAGTATGAATACCTTCTTCAAGGGTACATGACCAAGCATTTTTCACTAGTTCGGCTATATCTTGCTGACCAATGTGGTTGAGCATCATGACCGAAGCCCGAAGTAAACCAGATGGGTTCGCAATATTTTGTCCGGCAATAGTAGGGGCTGAACCGTGAATCGCTTCAAACATCGCGCAGCTTTCCCCAATATTAGCTGAGCCGGCTAAGCCAACCGACCCCGAGATTTGAGCAGTGATATCAGAAACGATATCACCGTAGAGATTAGGCAGTACTATTACATCAAAATCTTCGGGGGTATCTGCCAGCCGAGCCGCTCCGATATCAACAATCCAGTTGTCCGATTTTATCTCGGGGTACTCTTGGGCAATTTCTTTGAACACCTGATGAAACAAACCATCGGTATGCTTCATAATATTGTCTTTGGTAAAGCAGCTTATCTTTTCGCGTTTGTAGAGGCGAGCGTACTCAAAGGCATAGCGAACAATTTTCTCGCAGCCGGGGCGGGTAATAAGTTTCAGGCACTGTACTACTTCATCGGTTTGCTGATGCTCTATTCCGGCGTAAAGGTCTTCTTCGTTTTCCCGAACAATCACTACATCCATCTTCGGATGCTTAGTGCTGACGAATGGGTGAAAGCTTTTGCAAGGGCGCACGTTGGCAAATAGCCCCAGTGCTTTTCGCATAGTTACATTCAAGCTTTTGTAACCTCCCCCTTGCGGAGTGGTGATCGGAGCCTTCAAAAATACTTTATTTTTCCGGATGCTATCCCAGGCTGATTTACTAATGCCACTGGTGTTTCCGCCTAGATATACTTTCTCACCAATCTCAATCTCATCCCAATCTATCCGAGCCTTGGCCGCTTCTAGAATAGATAACGTGGCGTTCATAATTTCGGGGCCAATTCCGTCGCCTTTAGCAACCGTAATTTTTTGCATACTAGTTTAGTTTTTGTTTCGGAAGCAAAGTAAATACAAACTTTTCATATATTTTTATTTATGTTTTCTATATAACAGATAAATTATTTTTATGAATTATACATTGCATCAGCTACGGGTATTTCTGGAAGTAGTCCGGCAGCAGAGTATTACTCGGGCCGCCCGAAAAATGCATATGACTCAACCCGCTTTGTCGATTCAACTGAAGAATTTTCAGCTTCAGTTCGATATTCCGCTCACCGAAGTGGTAGGAAAAAAACTATACGTTACTGACTTTGGTCAGTCTATTGCTGAGTTAGCAGAAAATGTACTGAAGGAGGCCGATGCTATTAGGTATAAAACCAAGGAATACAAAGGGCTTTTCACCGGACAACTGAAGATTTCGGCGGCTTCTACTGGAAAATACGTTATTCCTTATTTTTTAAGCGGCTTTTTACAAGAGCATGCTGGGGTTGATCTGATACTGGACGTCACCAGCAAAACGCAGGTGGTAAGCAGTCTAAGGAAAAACGAGGTTGATTTTGCGGTGGTATCGGTGGTTCCGAAGGATATTACAATTAAAGAGGAGTTGCTACTGGAGAATCGGTTATACCTGGTAGGGAATACCGAGCATTTTGATAAAGACCGTCCGCTAATCTTTCGGGAGGCTGGATCAGCAACTCGCTTGGCGATGGATCGATATTTGGGAGCGGGAAAAAAGCGGAAAAGGCTTGAGCTCACCTCTAATGAGGCCATCAAGCAGGCGGTTATTGCTGGTTTGGGCTACTCCATTATTCCGTTAATTGGTATTAAAAATGAACTAGCTAGTAAAGAGCTGCATATCATTCCGGCAAAATCATTACCAATTGCCACAGCTTGGCGCTTAGTTTGGCTGAAGAATAAAAAATTATCGCCCGTAGCGCAAGCGTACCTCGACTACGTGCAAAGTAACAAAGACCAAATCATTCACGATAGTTTTAGCTGGTACTTGAATTTCAAAAAGTAGACTTATGATGAGTTCAACTGAACACGAAATCTTACAGACAGATAAGTGGTCTGTTTTGTATTCTTTTTTTTTAGATTATCCCCGCTATGGCAAAGTTCTTCAATACTATTCGTAAAAAACTTATCAAACAGAACGAGGTTCGTCACTATTTTCTCTACGCATTGGGGGAAATCGTACTGGTCGTAATTGGAATATTAATCGCACTTCAAATTAACGGGTGGAACCAGGAACGCAAAAACCGTTTAGAGGAGGAACAATATCTAGCCCGTTTACATCGTGATTTTGAGGAAGCAGTACGTAAGCAGGAAGAAAAAATGGACTGGCTTAACGAGCGACTTTACCAGATAGAGATTTTAGTTGAAGTACTAAATGGTAGAGAACCCCAACCAGAAGAAATCGCAGGTATAGACAATGCAATTGCCTCTCTGTGGCCTACGTTGAGGTCTATGGATCGCCTTGTTACGCTATTAGAGATGCGATCTAATGGGAAGCTACAGTTAATACGTGATGTAGACCTTCGAAACGCGCTTGAGAATTTTGACCTATCGGCCGATGCCTATCAGAAAGTTATCGAGAAGAGCTTAGACCTTCAATTAGTCTATCATAAAGCTCTTATAGAACCAATTACTACCTACAAAGACTTCCGTACTGATCCGCCGGGCCGTACTTTTGCAAAATATAATCTGAACGAATTACGAGCGAACAGCTCCTACAAAAAGGCAATAGAAGCGAAATACTGGAATTTAACACTATCGAAGTTACAGATTAAGAATCATTTTGATTTCACTAAAGAAGTAAAAGGGAAGCTGACTAAAGCGATAAAGAAAAACATTGAACAGCCTAAAGCAATTCTACCTCACCAGTACTAATCTTGTAGTAGGTTGATACAACTTTTACCCCACCTTCTTTTATTTCCCGGATTAAAATAGGGTGCGCTTCTCTAAGTTGCTCCGCTACCATCTGCGCGTTGTTTCGAATAGAGTTAGTTAGCAAATCACCTTCCATTTGCTTGGCTAAGTATACCGCGGGTTTAATCGCCTGAATAATTGCCCCAATGTGGCCCTCAGTCTCATCGGTGCCTAAGCTGGCTCCTACTGCGCCACACTTTTCGTGCCCCATCACCACTACTAGTTTAGACCCAAGGTGGGCTACCGCGTACTCAATGCTACCAATCACTTTTTCGCGGGCCACGTTTCCAGCTACGCGAATTACGAAGAGATCACCCAGGCCTTGGTCGAAAATGATCTCAGGAGCTACGCGGGAGTCAGAGCAGGTGAGCACTACGGCAAAGGGGCTTTGGCCCTCGGTGAGCGAGTAGCGCCACTGTCGGTCTTCGTGGGGATGTTTTTGATGCTCCTCCATAAAGCGGCGGTTGCCGTCCATTAATTCTTTTAGAGCATCATCAGCGTTTACTACGGTAGTTGACATAAGCTTATAAGGTTGAGTATGTTAATAGTTATTTCTTCTGTAAACTACGAAATATGTACTAAAGGTCTTTACAAGCAGAAATAATTCTTTATGGTAGATTATGCTAACGGCACTTCTATTTATTAAAGTATACCGCATCTCTCACAAACTGTTTGAGTAGATCAACTTGATCTTTCGCTAATTTCTCACCGTATTTTCCCACCAAATAGGCAGTTAGCATAAACAAAAGCGCGATAGGAAAGGCGAATAGTAAGTTGGATGACTCTCCTAATAATAGTTTTGAGACAGCGAAGAACGAGATAAATAGAGCGATCATTCCGATAGCCGCATAAATAAACATGAACATCGTCCAAACGGCGGGCCGAGGGCCAATTAACCCAGATACCACCGAATGATTTTGATTCTCTTCGTTGGGTTCTACCCTGAAATTCAACTGAGGTGACCAATAATGGACATCTGCTCCGCTAATATCTAGTGTAACATGATTGTTGGTAATATACCCTTTAATATTGCTCGGAGAATTCTCAAGTAAATTTGTAATTCTATTCATAACCTCTTCCTTAGAGTGCGAGGTTTCTAATTTAAATCGAGGTCTGATATGGGGTACGGTAGATTCTATGGCGAGGTAGATTTAGTAGTAATTTACAAAACTCTACGTACATTTTAAGGTTCAATTCTACTTGAAATTAAACCCATCAACCTCCCCAATTCGCTAATTTATAGCTAAGTAAAGATGAGCATCACTGAGAATTGTCTTTTCCTGTTCAGCGAAGTAGGGGTTTGATTTTCCGATACTCAGCAGGTTGGAGTCTACCCATTTGAGTAGGCTGTGGTCTTTTACGTAAAAGTGATTACTAGTGGTAGATAGTTCAGAAGCATCAAATTCATTGTGCCACTTCGGCCGATGATAGATGGTTTTGGTCTTATCCACAAAAAAGAGATCGCCCGCCCGGAAGTAGTACGCCGAAATCAGTGCTTCCCGATCGCCATCAAAAGTAATGACTAGCTTCACCAACTCACCTCCATCAAAAAACTTAGTAATTCGGGTCGCAGCCGGTCGGTACGTTTCGGCTCCTTCCACAGAATAATTCTCGGCGGTGGTATCTCGAGAGATAGCGACATTTGACAAATCAATCATTTTGAACTGATTGATATTGGCATTGATCTCTCTAAACCAATTCCGCATTTGGTCTAAGTCTTCTTCAGTACCCTGAGCAGATAGTGATCCACTTAGAAAGAATAGCAGGCTGAAGATGGCAATATTTCTGTTCATGCGAAGTGTTGGTTAACTATAATAGTAAGCTTTTTCTCTACTCTGCTTAAATGCTCTAAAAACAAAGTTATACCGACGAAACGGATGCCATAACTTCAGACCACCCCAATAGCATTTGTCCTAATAGAAGATTAAGATAGAAACACTACGAATAAAGCTTATTCTGTACTGAGTGTATCGCCTAGTCTACCCCATCTTGATATCCCTCTGAGCAAAAGGTTGCTCGTACAGTCGAGTACCAGTAGCTTTATACAGCGCATTAGCTAAAGCTCCCATAACCGGCGGTAGCGAAGGCTCCCCTAAGCCGGTAGGATCGACTCCATTTTCTACGAAAAAGGTTTCAATCTCTACGGGGGCTTCCTTACTTCGGATAAGACGATATTTGTCGTAGTTGCTTTGGTTGGGCTTACCGTCGGTAAAGGTAATTGCTCCGTAGAGGGCGTGACCAATCCCGTCAATAATACCTCCTTCTACCTGGTTAATCGCACCTTCGGGGTTCACCACAATACCGCAGTCTACGGCGCACCATACTTTTTGTACTTTGGGCTGCCCGCTATCCATTACTATATCTACCACCTGAGCTACATAAGAATTATGGCAATAGTAGGCCGATACTCCACGATGTACTCCCGGCATATCCTGCCCCCATTGAGTCTTTTCTTTTATTAGCTTAAGCACTCCGGCGTAACGCTCGGCATCATAATCATTATCTTCTCCTACCGGATTACTAATAGCTCGGTCGAACAGTTCCAGACGAAACTCAATGGGGTCTTTTCCTGCTACTTCGGCTACTTCATCCAGGAAAGATTGCTCAGCGCCCGCCACAAAATTGGAGCGGGGGGCACGCCAGGCTCCGGTAGAAATATTAGAATCTACGTTGTGATTTTCAGCTAAATAGTTATCAACCGTACCCGCTGGGTAACGATTGGCGAACACCGGTCCCCCCTGGACACCCGCTCCCCGTACGTGGAAAGCGGTCATATTATTGTCGTTATCCAATGCAGCCCGGTAGGTGATTTTGTAGGCTGGGCGGTAGGTTCCCTGCGTCATATCATCTTCCCGGCTGTACACTAGTTTGATAGGCGCGCCTGCTTTCTGAGAAATGGCGGCGGCTTCTAGTCCAAAGTTTCCGTAGAGCCGTCGGCCAAAACCTCCGCCCATACGAGTCATATCAATACTAATTTTTTCTTCGGGCATTCCCAGTAAGTCCGATACGCTTTTTCGCATATTTTCCGGTGTCTGAATTGGTCCGACTAAATCAGCTTTTTCGGCAGTGACATGGGCAAAGAAATTCATTGGCTCCATAGTGTTGTGGGGTAGGAACGGCGCACTATAGGTTCGCTCTACCACTTTCGCCGCATTGCTAAACGCCGCATCAGGATTACCATCTTTACGGGATGGCTCATTAGCTTTCGTGTTAATCGCTTCGGTGAGAGCCACTTCAATATCTTGAGAATTCTCACCCGGACTTTCCTGCTCCCAGTTTACCTTTACTGTTTTCTTAGCTTTCATTACCGGCCAAGTACTTTCACCTATCACCGCAATAAGCTCGGGAAAGGCATTTATGTCTGACCAAGTTTTACCTTCATCGGATGGAGCAGTCTTCACTCGGAAAACATCTTTAATGCCCTTCATCGCCAGCGCCTTACTAGCATCAAAATCTTTAATTTTCATTCCGAAGGCCGGAGGGTGAATAATCATAGCGGTAAGCATACCATCCCGCTTTAGGTCTAATCCAAATAGTGGTTTTCCCGCAACAATCGCCGGTCCGTCTACATTCTTGGTCGGACGACCGATGATCTTAAAATCTTTTGGATCTTTCAGTTCTATTTCTTCGGGTACTTCTAAGCTGGCTGCTGTGGTAGCAATCTCACCGTAACCAATAGATTTATCCGAACCAGTATGGGAGATGGTTCCGTTCTCGGTCGATAGTTCCCCTACCGGTACGCTCCATTGCTGGGCGGCCGCTTCCAGTAGCACTCGGCGAGCTGAGGCGCCCGCCATTCGTAAACTTTGCCATCCTTGCCGGATAGATTGGCTCCCTCCGGCTAGCTGGCGAGTGTATTTTTCGGTATTTAAACCAGCTTGCTCAACTGTTACATCTTTCCAATCTACGTCCAGCTCTTCCGCTACAATCATGGGCATGGCCGTTTTTACATTCTGACCAATTTCCGGGTTGGGTGACATAATCGTTACGTTGCCGTTGTCGCCAATTTTGATGAAGGCATTTACATCGAACCACTCTTTAGGCACGTCGGCAACTTCTTCAGTAGCGGGTTGACATGAAGTCAGCCAATTGAAGCCAATCATTATACCACCTCCGGTAGCAGAAGATACTTTCAAAAAAGATCGTCGGTTGAACTGCGTTTTTATTAAAGTCATGATAGTTTTTTTGAATTGCGTATTGGAAGATTGAAAAAGTACAAATTGAGCGCAGTTTTTAGTTAGCGGTTTTTCAATTTGAAATTCTCTGATATGGAATCTGTAATTAGCATCAGCTTAGTTTTTCGGAAGCAGTGCGGATAGCGGCCTTAACGCGCACGTAAGTACCGCAGCGACAAATATTTCCATTCATTGCATCTTCAATCTCTTTATCTGAAGGATTAGGAGTTTTGGACAACAGAGAAGCGGCACTCATCATTTGCCCAGATTGGCAATAGCCACACTGCGCTACATCATGCTCTAGCCAAGCTTGCTGTACAGCATGGTTAGCATCTTCAGATAAACCCTCTACCGTAGTAAGTTTTGCTTCTCCTACACTGCTAACCGGAACTGAACAGGAGCGGACCGCGGTTCCGTTGAGGTGTACAGTACAGGCACCGCACTGAGCAATACCACAACCAAACTTAGTACCTACCAAATCTAAATTATCGCGAAGTACCCAGAGAACGGGAGTGTCTGGGTCAACATCAACTTGATGCTGCTGCCCATTTACGTTGATAGTGAAAGCTGCCATGAGAAGTATGTTAAAGGTATAGTTACGCTAAAGAGGGATAATTTACCAAAGTTAGCGCAAGTTTGCGAACTCTGGCGGAGCGAATTTCTTCAATTATTATGAGTATTATAAATCATTTGATATGCGATATGACTATATGTTATTCTGCGCAGATTTTTTCTGAAATTTTACTCAAAGATACGTACCTCAAATAGCAACAAGACCATGATTAAACTAAAAAAGTGTAGTAAATGCATAAACTTTCCGTTGCAAGTCTAGAGAGCACTGCAGAGCAGGCAAACAATAATTAATCAGTTAGCATAATAGCCAACTTAAATTTTCCAGCACAATCTAAAGTATTTTTAACTTCCATTCGTCTACCTAAAGAATGGAAGATCCTACCGATACGCTGGTGCCTAAACCCTCCCCACCCAAAATAGTGCAGGTGGTGAAAGACTATGGCAACCGACTGTTTCGCTTTATTCGGGGCCGAGTAGGCTCAGATGAAGATGCGGAAGATATTTTGCAGGAAGTATGGTATCAGTTAAGCCACTCAATCAATATTGAAGAAGTAGAGCAAATTAGCGGATGGTTGTACCGGGTGGCCCGAAACAAAATTGTGGACAAACATCGCAAGAAAAAACCCGACTCACTGGGCGACTATCAATACGGAGAGGATGGTGAATTTAGTCTACAAGAAATTCTACTGGCAGACGATCGCGATCCTGAAACCGAATATCTCAAAGAAATTTTTTGGCAGGAATTATTTATTGCTTTGGAAGAACTTCCTGAAAACCAGCGGCGGGTATTTGTAGAGAACGAATTGGAGGATAAAACCTTGCAGCAAATTGCAGATGAAACTGGAGAAAAGCTCAAAACCGTTATTTCAAGGAAAGGGTACGCCGTAAAACATTTACGTCGCCGATTGGAAACCTTGTATCATGAATTTCTATCTTACTAAGACCTATGACTCCTAGAAAACGCTACCGAGGATTCTTCTTTTTGCTGTTTATTCCGCTACTCATTGGAGCACTGGCCGGAGGGGTAATGATACTATGGAATGCCATCCTTCCTGATATATTCGATGTTAAGCGAATCACTTACGGGCAAGCTTTAGGGTTATTTATTCTGTGCCGGATACTATTCGGAGGCTTCCAGTTCGGAGGGCCTCGTCGTCCTCGGAAAAAGCATCGCCGAAACCGTTGGAGCAATCTGAACCAAGCAGAAAAAGACCGACTGAAAGAAGAATGGCGCAGGCGCTGCGGTCTCTA